>NZ_JBSRTQ010000058.1:0-23975 GCF_055129145.1 Albimonas sp.
CGACGCTCTTCCGATCTCGCGCGGGCGCCACGGCGCGAGGGGCGCCGCGGCCGACGCGCGGCTCCCGCCTTCGGGCCCTCAGACGAACGGTCCGAAATCGGCGCGGGAATAGGCGGGGCGGGCTTGCAGCGCCGCCCACCATGCGGCGACGCCGGGGCGGCGGGCGGGGTCCATCTCGTCGGGCGCGATCTCCTCGTCGATGCGCCGCACGAAGGGCGCCACCGCGATGTCGGCGAGCGAATAGGCCCCGCCGATCAGCCAGCCGCCCGAGCCCTTGGCGGCGATCATCCCCTCCATCTCGTCCAGCAGACCCACGAGGGCGGCGCGGGACTCCGCCAGCTCGTCTTCCGTGTAGGGTTTCCGGGCGACCCTCAGCCAGGCCTCCTTCCGCTCGGCGCTGGGGATGCGGTCGAGCATCTCCTGCAACTGCGCATCGGTCATCGCCTCGGCTTTCTTCTGCAACTGGTGGCGCCAATTGAAGCGGATCAGGTTGCCGATCAGCCCGTCCACATGGCGCACCCAGTTGCGCATCAGCGCGAGGTCATAGGGATCCGCCGGCAGCAGGGGCGGGTCGGGGAACACCGCGTCGAGATATTCGCACATCACCCCGCTTTCATGCAGCGGCCGCCCGTCATGGACCATCGAAGGCACCACGCCGAGCGGGTTGATCGCGAGATATTCGGCCGAGTGCTGCTGCTGGCGCGAGAGGTCGATGACATGGCCCTCATAGGCCACCCCCTTCTCCTCCAGAAACAGCCGCACCCGACGCGAGGCGCTGGATTTCGGCGAGTGATAAAGCACCAGCCCCATCATGCGCCCTCCGGAACCAGAACCACCGGCGCGGGCAGGCCGCGGCCCGCCAGCAGTCGGTGCGCCTCGGCGGCCTCGGAAAGCAACATACGTTGGGAAATCGGGGTGTCGATCTTGCCGGTGGCCAGCGCCGCGAAAAGCGCCGCGGCGGCGGCGCGCAGCTCGTCCGGGTCGGCGATCCAGCTGCGCAGGGTGGGGCGCGTCACCACGATGGATTTCGAGTGCAGGCGCTGCAGGTCGAATTCGCCGACATTGCCCGAGGCGGTGCCGTAGCTGACCACCATCCCCCGCACCCGGACGCAGTCGAGCGACTTGAGAAACGCGGCCTTGCCGATCCCGTCATAGATCACGTCGGCGCCGCGCCCCTCGGTCAGTTCCATCACGCGGGGGCCGAAATCCTCGGCGTTGTAGTCGATGGCGGCGTCGTAGCCGTGGGCGAGCGCCACCGGCATCTTCGCCGCGCCCCCCACCGTCCCGATCATCCGGGCGCCCAGCATCGCCCCCCATTGGCCGAGCAGCAGGCCCATGCCCCCCGCCGCCGCATGCACCACCGCCGTCACCCCCGGCCCCACCGGGCGCAGCCGGCGCAGCAGGTATTCCGCGGTCAGCCCGCGCAGCAGATAGGCGCCCGCGACCTCGTCCGAAACGTCGTCCGGGATCTCCACCAGCCGCGAGGCCGGGACCAGCGTGTGGCCTGCATAGGAGGCGGGGCCGACATAGCCGACCCGGGCGCCCACCGCCGGGCCGTCGGCCCCCGGCCCCAGCGCCTCGACCACGCCCGCCGCGGTGTGGCCCATGGGGATCGGAAACGGCTTGGCGGAATGCGGTCCGCCATGGTCGCCCTCCCGCTCGTAGATGTCGGCGTATTGCACGCCGATGGCGGTGTTGCGCACCAACGCCTCGCCGGGGCCGGGGGCGGGGATCTGCACCGCCTCCAGCCGCATCACGTCGGGCCCGCCATGGGCATGTATCCGGATCGCCTGGGTTTTCATGTCGGGTCCTCCCCCTTGTTCTGCGTGCAGCATGGAATCCGCCATCCGCATACGCAAGATGCCATCAATGAACACCGATGACTCTTTTCGAGTCCACAAGACGCCCCGTACCCCGCATAATGTCCTCGAATCGAATGGGAGACGGCGACGCATGATCCGGGCGAGCGACCAGGTGCGCGAACAGGTGGAACGGGAGATCGGCAGCGGCGCGCTGCGGCCGGGCGACACCATCGACGAACGGTCCCTGTCCACGCGGTTCGACGTGTCGCGGACGCCGGCGCGGGAGGCGATCCTGCAGCTCGCCGCCGCCGGACTGGTGCGGATGAGCCCACGTCGCGGCGCCGTGGTGGCGGGCGCCAGCGCCGACGAGGCCATCGCGATGATGGAGACGCTGGCGGCGCTGGAGGCCGAGGCCGCCTCGCTCGCCGCCCGCCGGATGCCGCAGGACGAGCGCCGGGCGCTGGAGCAGGCGCATCTCGACAGCCGCCCCGCGGCGCTGGAGCAGGACTCGAAAGCCTATATCGAGGCCAACGCCGGCTTTCATGAATGCGTATACGCAGGCGCGCGCAATCCATACCTGTCGGACCTGATCCGCCAGACCCGTCTGCGCATGGCGTTCTACCACGCCTCCAGCCTCTACCAGCGCGCCCGGGTGATCCGGTCCTGGGACGAGCACGGGGCGGTGGTCGCCGCGATCCTGGCGGGCGACCCCGACGCCGCGGGCGCCGCGATGCGCGACCACATCCTGTCGGGCGGCCGGGTCTACGCCGATCTGGTGGCGGCGCTGGGCCGCGACGCGCGACGGCGGGAAGACGCCGCCGCCGCGGACTGACCCCTCCGCCCGTCGCGGATGGGACGAAGCCGCCCGGGCGAAGTCGGGGGGGCGCATAAAAATCGCGTCCGGCGAAAAGTCGGCGCAAGGGAGGAGAGGAAATCCACATGACGAAAGATCGCCGCGACGACGCGCTCGACGATGACATCCAGCGCCTGATCTCGGGCCGCTTCGGCCGCCGCGCCTTCGTGGTCGGGGGCGCCGCCTTCGCCGCGGCGGCGGTGTTGCGCCCGGGCGGGGCGCGCGCCGCGGGCACGATCGAGGGGCTCTACGAAACCGCCAGGCCGGAGGGCGAAGTCACCTGGTACGTGGTCCCCTATTCCTCCGAAACCGCCGAGAAGGTCGGCGCCGCCTTCACCGAAGCGTTCCCCGGCATCAAGGTGAACGTGGTCCGCTCCACCGCTTCCGTGGCCTGGCAGCGGCTCAACCAGGACATCGATTCCGGCGTGCACAGCTGCGACGTGCTCACCACCTCGAACGTGGCCCACGCCGCCGACCTGAAGGGCAGGGGGTTGCTCGCCTCCTACACGCCCATCCGCAAGGAGGAGGTGATCGCGTCCTTCCGCGACGCCGATCCGGACGAGGCGTGGCTGACCACCGGGGCCGGGCCGATGTGCATCGTCTACAACACCGACAAGGTGTCCGAGGCCGACGCGCCGAAGAACTGGCCGGACCTGCTCGACCCCAAATGGAAGGGAAAGGTCGCCATCGGGCATCCCGGCTTTTCGGGCTATGTCGGCATCTGGGCGGTGAAGATGCGCGAGCTCTACGGCTGGGACTTCTTCGAGAAGATGGAGGCGCAGGAGCCCCATATCGGCCGCTCCTCCATCGACGTGGTGACCGCCTGCACCTCGGGCGAGGCCTGGGTGGGCGCGGGGCCGGCGGCGTCGTCGCTGATCTCGGCCTCCAAGGGCAACCCGATCGCCAACGTCTACCCCACCGACGGCACCGTCATCATCACTTCGGCCACCTGCATCATGCAGGATGCGCCGCACCCGGAGGCCGCGCGGCTTTTCGTCGAGCATCTGCTGGGGGTGGAGAACGCCGAGCTGATCGCCTCGGAATTCTCGACCCCGATCCGCCCGGGCGTGGCGCTGATGCCCGGCGTGAAATCGCTCGACGAGATCCCGGTGATCCAGGCGACGCTCGAGCAGATCCAGACCGAGGTCAAAGAGGTCGCCGAGCAGTTCCGCGACACGTTCGGCATCTGATGGGCGCGCATCTGACGGGAGGCGCCTGATGGCGACCCAGACCGACACCGATATCGAAGCCTCGGCGCGCGTGCGCCGGGGCTGGAAGCCGCCGCGGATCGACCGCAGCCTGATCCTGTGGATCGGGCTGGCGGCGCTGCTGATCTTCCTGGTGGTGAACCCGCTGTCGCGCCTGTTCATCGACGGGTTCTCGGACCCCAAGACCGGGGCTTTCACCCTGGGGAATTTCGCCGAGATCATCGGGCGCGACCGCTACCTGACCGCCTACTGGCATACGCTGCAACTGGCCTTCGCCACGGTGGGCCTGTCGATGGCGATGGCGCTGCCGATGGCCTGGGCGGTGTCGCGCACCGACATTCCGGGGCGCGAGTGGTTCCGCTACGGGGTGATCGGGGCGTTCATCATGCCGCCGTTTCTGGGGGCCATCGGCTGGATGCTGCTGGCCGGGCCCAACGCCGGCTGGCTCAACCAGGCCTGGCGGGGGATCACCGGGGGCGAGGGCGAGCTGTTCGACATCTTCTCGTTCTGGGGGCTCGCCTTCGTCATCGCGCTCAACGTGTTTCCACTGATCTTCATCTTCGCCACCTCGGCGATGGACCTGATAAGCTCCGAGATGGAGGAGGCCGCCGCCATCCACGGCGCCGGCCCGATGCGGGCCACCTGGGCGGTGACCCTGCCCCTCGCGCTGCCCGCGATCCTGGGCGCGGGGATGCTGGTGTTCCTGGAGACCATCGCGCTTTACGGGACGCCGGCGCTGATCGCCATTCCGGCGCGCTTCAACGTGGCGACCACCCAGCTGACCACATTTTTCGAATATCCCGCGCGGATCGAGCTCGCCATGGCGTTCTCCACGCCGCTGGTGCTGATCACGGTGGTCATGCTGGTCGCCCAGCGGCTGATGCTGCGCGGCGGGCATGTGGCGGTCGGCGGCAAGGGCGGGGCGCGCCAGCCGCTGAGGATCGGACGCTGGCGCTGGCTGCTGGTGGGCCACGGGATCGCGGTCAGCCTGATGGCGGTGGTGTTCCCGGCGCTGATGCTGGTGGCGACCTCCTTCTCCATCGCCTGGGCAAGGGCGCCGAGCTGGGAGAACCTGACGCTCGCCAATTACCGGGCGGTGCTGTTCGAGCAGGCGACGGTGCGCGAGGCGATGTGGAACACGGTCAGCTATGCGCTGGTCTCCGCCACGCTCTGCACCGCGCTCGGCTTCGTCACCGCCTATCTGGTGATCCGCAGGCTGCTGCCGTTCTCGGGGGGGCTCGCCTTCCTCGCGGTCGCGCCGGTGGCGGTGCCGGGCATCGTGCTGGCGGTGTGTTTCTACGCAGCCTATGCCGGTCCGCCGATGTCGCTCTACGGTTCCGGCGCGCTGGTGATCATGGCCTTCGTCACCCGCTTCCTGCCCATCGCCTTCGTGGCCTGCGCGTCGGGGGTGCGTTCGCTCAACCCCGAGCTGGAGGAGGCGGTGCGCATCCACGGCGGCTCCACCCTGCGCGCTTTGCGCGAGGTGGTGGCGCCGGTGCTCAAGAAATCGCTGCTGGGGGTGTGGATCCTGGTCTTCGTCATCTGCTCGCGGGAGCTTTCGACGGCCATGTTCCTGACCAGCCACAACAATCGCGTGATCTCGATCCTCACGCTCGACATGTCCGAACAGGGGCATTTCGAGACGCTGGCCGCCATGGGCGTCGCCCTTCTGGTGGTCACCACCGCGGTGGTCGCCGTGGGGATGCGCCTGCTGGGCCGGGACTTCATGCTGCGCCGGAACGGATGATGACCAAGCTGATCCTGGACGGGCTGACCAAGGCCTATGGAAGTTTTCTTGCGGTCGACGGGGCGTCGCTGACCCTGCAGGATGGGGAATTCCTGTCGCTGCTGGGGCCTTCGGGCTGCGGCAAGACCACGACGCTGCGCATGATCGCGGGGTTCATCGCGCCGACCGCGGGGCGGATCGTGCTGGACGGGCGGGAGATATCCTCGCCTCAGGGCTCGCTGCCGCCCGAACGCCGCGACATGTCGATGATCTTCCAGAGCTACGCGATCTGGCCGAACATGACGGTCGCGCAGAATGTCGGCTTCGGGTTGCGGATGAAAAAATTGCCGACGGCGGAGGTGAAGGCGCGGACCCTGCGGATGCTGGAGGTGGTGCATCTCGACCATCTCGCCGACCGCTATCCGTCCGAGCTTTCGGGCGGCCAGCAGCAGCGTGTGGCGCTCGCCCGCGCCGTCGCCGTCCAGCCCAAGGTGATGCTGCTGGACGAGCCGCTCTCGAACCTCGACGCCAATCTGCGCGAGGAGATGCGCGGCGAGATCAAGCGGATGCACGACGAATTCGGCATCACCACGGTCTACGTCACCCATGACCAGGCCGAGGCGATGGCGATTTCGGATCGCATCGCCGTGGTCAACGCCGGCCGGATCGAGCAGGTGGACACGCCCTACGCCCTCTACGCCCGACCCCGCACCCGCTTCGCGGCGGAATTCATCGGACGCACCAACCTGATCGAGGGGCGCAGGTCCGCCGGTCAGCTGGACTTCGCCGGCTTCTCCGCGCCCGGGGCGGGGGCGGACGGCGCCGTGCTCGCTTCGGTCCGCCCCCAGAACCTCGGCCTCGCCCATCGCAACGGGGCGGGCGCGCCCGAGATCCCCGGCGTGATCCACATCCCCGCCCGGATCGGGGAGCGGGTGTTCCTCGGCGAGCGCTGGGACTACGGTCTGCAGCTGGAGACCGGCGGCCCGCCCCTGCGCGCCGCCGCCCCCGCCGAACAGGTGTTCGAGACCGGCGCCCCGGTCTGGGTCGCCATCGCGGCGGAACGCATCGTGCCCATCGAGGGCGACCCCCTCGTCGGCGGCATCGAGGGCGACCCCCTCGTCGGCGGCAAGGAGATCCGCGCATGAGCCTTCCCGGCGCGACCGGCCCGCTCGACAACTATCGTGTGCTGGACCTGACCCGCATCCGCTCCGGCCCCACCTGCGTGAAGCAGTTCGCCGACTGGGGCGCGGACGTGGTGAAGATCGAACCGCCCGACGACGCCTCCGGCTATGCCGACCGGGCGTCCTCGGATTTCCAGAACCTGCATCGCAACAAGCGCTCGCTGACCCTGAACCTGAAGGCGGACGAGGGGCGCGAGATCCTCCTGCGCCTCGCGGACGGCGCCGACGTGCTGGTGGAGAATTTCCGCCCCGGCGTGATGGACCGGCTGGGACTGGGGTGGGAGGCGCTGCATGCCCGCAATCCGCGGCTGGTGATGGGCTCGATCTCCGGCTTCGGCCAGACCGGGCCTTATGCGACGCGGCCGGGCTTCGACCAGGTGGCGCAGGGCATGGGCGGGCTGATGTCGATCACCGGTCTGCCGGGGCAAGGGCCGGTGCGGGCCGGGATCGCGGTCGCCGACATCGGGGCCGGGCTCTTCTGCGCCATGGGCATCCTGATGGCGCTGCTGGATCGCGGGCGGACCGGCGAGGGGGCCTGGATCCAGTCGAGCCTTCTGCAATCCCAGGTGGCGCTGCTGGATTTCCAGGCGGCGCGCTGGCTGATCGACGGCAAGGTGCCCGGGCAGGCGGGCAACGACCACCCCACCGCGACGCCGATGGGGGTCTACCCGACCTCCGACGGGGCGATGAACATCGCGGCCAGCGGCGACCGCATGTGGCGGGCGTTCTGCACGATCATCGGGCGCGACGACCTCGCCGACGATCCCCGCTACGCCACGCCGCGCAATAGGCTCGCCAACCGGGCGGAGCTGAACGCGCTGATCTGCGCGATCACCTCGACCCGCACGGCGGCGGATCTGACCGAGGCGTTCCTCGCCGCCGGCATCCCCTGCGGCCCGATCAACGCCATCGACCAGGTTTTCGAGGACCCGCAGGTGCGGCATCTGGGGCTGGTGGGGGAGGTCACGCATCCCGAGCGCGGGACGTTGAAAGTGCTGAACCAGCCGATCCACGTTTCGGGCGCCGAGGCGGTGCTGCATTCGCCCACCCCCGAGGCGGGGCAGCATACCGACCAGGTGCTCGGCGAACTGGGGCTGAGCGCCGAGGACATCGCCGGGCTGCGCGCCCGCGGCGTGGCCTGATCGTCCCGTCCCGCCCGGGGACGCCCCCGGGCGGGACGGCGTCGCTCATGTCTTGTCGAAATCGGCGGCGCTGTGACGCTCGGCCATCTGCTCGGCCTCGTCGCCCATCACCCGGTTGACCCGCCGGCCGCGCTTGGTGGCCGGGCGCGCCCAGATCTCGTCCGCCCAGCGGTTGACGTTCTTGTAGTCCTCCACCGCCAGGAACTTGCCCGCGCCGTAGAGCAGGCCCTTGGCGAGCTGCCCGTACCAGGGATAGGTCGCCATGTCGGCGATGGTATAGTCGTCGCCCGCGAGGAACCTGCGCTCCGCCAGCTGCCGGTCCAGCACGTCGAGCTGGCGCTTGACCTCCATGGCGAAGCGGTTGATCGGGTATTCCCATTTCTCGGGCGCGTAGGCGTAGAAATGCCCGAAGCCGCCGCCAAGATAGGGGGCCGAGCCCTGCAGCCAGAACAGCCAGTTCAACGTCTCGGTCCGCGCGGGGCCGGAGGCGGGCAGGAACGCCCCGAATTTTTCGGCCAGATGCATCAGGATCGAGGCGCTCTCGAACACCCGCACCGGCTCGGGGCCCGAACGGTCGACCATGGCGGGGATCTTGGAATTCGGGTTGATCTCGACGAAGCCCGAGCCGAACTGGTCGCCGTCGCCGATCTTGATCAGCCAGGCGTCGTATTCGGCGCCGGTGTGGCCGGCTTCCAGCAGCTCCTCGAACATCATCGTCACCTTCACCCCGTTGGGGGTGGCCAGCGAATAGAGCTGGAACGGGTGCTCGCCGACGGGCAGGGGCTTTTCGCTGGTGGCGCCGGCGATGGGCCGGTTGATCGAGGCGAAGCGGCCGCCGCTCTCCCGGTCCCAGGTCCAGACTTCGGGGGGCGTGTATTCGGCTGTGTCCGTCATGTGTCGCGTCTTTCCTTGGGGCGCGGACCGTGGCCGGGAGCCGGCCTGCGGCGCGGGGGGGAAGGGGGGCGAGCCGTCGGCCCGCCTGTCGCCTTGGGCGAAACTCTCATCGGGACGCCGAGGCTTGTCCACCCGCATGGTGAACCGCGCGGGGTTTTCCGGAGGCGGATTTTCGTTAGGCGTTCGGTCCCGTGACGAGGGGGTCGGGACGGCCAAGGGCCTCGGCCTGCGCATCACGCGCGCGGGCGCAAAGGCTTTTGTGCTCGACTATTATGTCGACGGCCGAAGACGACGGATGACTTTAGGGCAAGTCGGCGCGCTTTCGTTGGAGAAGGCCCGTGCCAAGGCATTTGAGTTGGGCAGTCGGCCAAAGACGGTGCGGACCCGTTGCAGGAGCGGCGCGAGCGACGGACGTTGCCCACGGTTGCGGACGCGCTGGATCGCTTCGAGGCGGAGTATATCCCGCGTCGCGAGGCGCTTGGGCGAATGGCGTCTGCAACGGCGACGGAATGCCGCCGCCAGATAGCGCGACACCTGCGCCCGGCGCTGGGCCCGCTGCGGGTCCAGGATGTGACCCGTCGCGATATCGAACGGATGCTCGAATCCTCCCCTGTCGACGGCCGCAAACGTGCTCGGGGAAAGACGCTGACGGGAGCGCCGGCGCCGCCGGTCTCGGCGAACCGCCTGCTGGCGCTCTGCTCCAAGCTGTTCCGGCTTTGCGAGGATTGGGGCTGGCGACCGCAGCACAGCAATCCCGCGCGCGGCATAGAGAAGGCCGTTGAGGAAGCGCGGGACCGAACGCTCACCGGGTCTGAGTTGGCGGCGTTGGGCGAGCGCCTGTCGACCATGCGCGCGAAGGAAGGGGCGATCCTGGCGATCCGGCTTCCCGAGGTCGATTCGGGTCGGTCAGGGCAGCGAATTCGTCTCGCGCGTCCTGGATCTGCGGGCCTATCGGCACGGCGTGATCCTGGACGTCTCGCGGCCAGGCAACACCACTAACTTATCAGCGAGGGCGTGAAGGGGGCAGGGTCAGCGGATGGCGGAAGAGCCGGCCCTGCTGCCCGAGGGGACGGCGACTGCGGAGATGCTGAGCGACCAGGCCGTGATGCGGGAGCAGGCGCGAAACTGCTCGTGAAATTTTTGCGACGACGCCGCCGGAAGATTGCCTGAAACCATATTTCTGATATTTATGAAATATGGAAGAAATGATCCCCTCCCGCCTGTCCATCCTCGGCCATCCGCAGCGGCTGGCCGTCTTCCGGCTCCTCATGCGCCGGTACCCGGACCGCGTGCCCGCCGGAGAACTGGCGGAGGCGCTGGACCTCAAGGCGTCGACCCTTTCGGCATACCTTTCGGCCCTGAGCCAGGCCGGGCTGGTCTCGCAGGAGCGTGTGGGGACTTCACTGCGCTACCAGATCGCCATGACGGAGGTGCGGCGCACCTTCGACTACCTGCTCCTCGATTGCTGTCGCGGTCGGCCGGAGTTCTGTTTCCCCGTCTCTTTCCCCTCCGCCAGAGGAAACCCGCCCATGTCCGACCAGAAGTACAAGGTGCTCTTCATCTGCACCGGCAATTCCGCCCGCTCGATCTTCGCGGAGTCGATCCTCCGGAAGGAGGCGGGCGACCGCTTCGAGGCCTATTCCGCCGGCACCCGGCCGCGGTCGGAGCTCAACCCCTTCGCGCTCGACGTGCTGGCGCAGAAGGGCCACGACATCTCGGTCCTGCGCGCCAAGAACCTCGCCGAGTTCCAGGGCGAGCACGCGCCGAAGTTCGACTTCGTGTTCACGGTCTGCAACCAGGCCGCGAACGAGGAATGCCCGGCCTGGACGGGCCAGCCGGTGAGCGCCCACTGGGGCATGCCGGATCCCGTGAAGGCCGAAGGGACCGATGCGCACAAGAGCCTCGCCTTTCATCAGGCCTACGGGGCTCTGCACAACCGGATCAAGGCCTTCGCGGCGCTGCCGATCGCCTCGCTGGATCGCCTCTCGCTCCAGAAGGCGGTGGACGATATCGGCCAGGCCGGCGCCGGTGCGCGCATATGACCGTCTACGCCCTCAACGGCCTCGGCCGGATCGGCAAGCTGGCGCTCAAGCTTCTTCTCGAGCGCAGCGCGCGGATCGCCTGGATCAACGACGCGGTCGGCGATCCGGCCATGCATGCGCATCTGCTGGAATTCGACACGGTGCATGGCCGATGGGGCGCCGCGTTCGACCATGACGCCGAAAGCGTGACCGTCGACGGGGTCCGGCTGCCGTTCATGGGCGTGCGGGACCTGTCGGCGCTGCCGCTGGACGGGGTGGATGTGGTCATCGACTGCACCGGCGTCTTCAAGACCGAGGAAAAGCTCGCGCCCTATTTCGACGCGGGTGTGAAAAAGGTGGTGGTCTCGGCTCCGGTCAAGGACGGCGGCGCGGCCAACATCGTCTACGGCGTCAACCACGATATCTACGATCCTTCGGCGCACCGGATCGTCACGGCGGCCAGCTGCACGACGAATTGTCTCGCGCCGGTGGTGAAGGTCATCCACGAGGCGATCGGCATTCGCCACGGATCGATCACCACGATTCACGACGTCACCAACACCCAGACCATCGTGGACCGCCCCTCCAAGGACCTGCGCCGCGCGCGCTCGGCGCTGAACAGCCTGATCCCCACCACCACGGGCAGCGCCGCTGCGATCACGCTGATCTATCCCGAGCTGAAAGGCCGCCTGAACGGCCATGCGGTGCGCGTGCCGCTCCTGAACGCCTCGATCACCGACTGCGTCTTCGAGGTGGAGAGGCCGACGACCGTCGACGAGGTGAACGCGCTCTTCAAGGCCGCCGCCGAGGGGCCGCTCAAGGGCATCCTGGGCTACGAGGAGCGCCCGCTGGTGTCGGCAGACTACACCAACGACCCAAGGTCGAGCATCGTGGACGCCCCCTCGACCATGGTCGTGAACGGCACGCAGGTGAAGATCTACGCCTGGTACGACAATGAGATGGGCTATGCGCACCGCCTCGTCGATGTGGCACTGATGGTGGGGGCGTCGCTGTGAGCCAGCGTCCCGAGGGCCTCTCCGCCTACATCGCCGTCACGGCCGCCTACTGGGCGTTCATGCTGACGGACGGCGCGCTTCGGATGCTGGTGCTGCTGCACTTCCACACGCTTGGCTTCACGCCGGTGCAGCTCGCCTACCTCTTCGTGCTCTACGAGATCGCCGGAATGGCGACGAACCTTTCCGCCGGCTGGATCGCGGCGCGCTTCGGGCTGACCTCGACGCTTTACGCAGGTCTCGGGCTTCAGGTGGTTGCGCTGATCGCGCTGGCGCAGCTCGACCCGGACTGGGCCATCGGCCTTTCGGTCGCGTTCGTCATGGTTGTGCAAGGCGCGAGCGGGGTGGCGAAGGACCTCGCCAAGATGTCCTCGAAGTCGGCGGTGAAGATCCTCGCGCCGACCGAGAATGGCGGCCTCTTCCGATGGGTGGCGATCCTCACCGGCTCGAAGAACGCGGTGAAGGGGCTGGGTTTCCTGCTTGGCGCCGGGCTCCTCGCCACGGTCGGCTTCGCCTTCGCTGTTCTCGCGATGGCGGCCGTCCTGGCGGCGATCCTCGCGGCGGTGCTGATCGCCATGCCGCCGGGCCTGCCCCGGGGCCGGAAGGGCGTGAAGTTCTCCGAGGTTTTCTCCAAATCCGCCAACGTCAACTGGCTGTCGGCCGCGCGGGTGTTCCTGTTCGGCGCCCGTGACGTGTGGTTCGTCGTCGGCATCCCGATCTACTTCTACGCCGTGCTGTCCGACGGGACGGAAGACGGCGACCGCGTCGCCTTCTTCTTGATCGGCGCCTTCATGGCGCTCTGGATCATCCTTTATGGCGCTGTGCAGGCCTTGGCGCCGAAGCTCCTGAGCGCGGCCAGGACGCCGGAGCGGGATCTCGTCGACAAGGCGCGCCGCTGGGCCTGGATGCTGGCCGCGATCCCGGCGGCGCTGACCGCGGCGGCGCTTGTCTCGGCCCAGCCGCAGCCTTGGCTCACCGCCACGCTGGTGGCTGGTCTGCTCATCTTCGGCGCGGTCTTCGCGGTGAATTCCGCGCTCCACTCGTACCTCATCCTCGCCTTCACGAAGGTCGAGCGCGTGACGATGGATGTGGGCTTCTACTACATGGCCAATGCCGGCGGGCGGCTTCTCGGGACGGTCCTGTCCGGGCTTGCCTATCAGGTGGGCGGCCTCGCCTTGATGCTCGGAACGGCGACGGCCATGGTCGTTCTCTCCGCACTGGCGTCCGGTCGGCTCAGTCCCGAGCCCCCGGAGGCCGCACCGGAATGAGCGTATTCGAGCGCGAGCTGACCGTCTGGATTGCCTTTGCGATGCTGGCCGGCATCGCGATCGGAACCGCAGCCCTGCATTGGCAGAGGCGGTCGTCGCCGCCGAGGTGGCCAGCGCAAACCTCGTCATCGCCGTGCTCATCTGGGCGATGGTCTGCCCGATGATGGTCGGTGTGGTCCCGCACAGCCTGCAGGACGTCGTGAAGCAGCCGAAGGGCCTCGCCATCACGCTCGCCGTCAACTGGCTGACCATGGTCGCGCCCTTCCTGATCGGCGGGCCGATCAACGGCGCGACGTTCGAGACCTATGTCGAACGCGGGCTGGTCCCGGACCTGCGGCCAGGCGACATCGTCGTGATGGACAACCTCTCCAGCCATAAGAGGCCGAGGGTCCGCGCCCTGATCGAGGCCGCCGGCGCGGCGCGGCGCTTCCTTCCGCCGTCCAGCCCCGAGTTCAACCCGATCCAGGCCGATGATGCCGACCTCTTTCATGGGCGACCTCCTCGTAGCGGTGCTTCAACACCCGCCACCTTGGCTCACCAAATGCCGCCGGGGGGCGTCCACCCCATCGCTTACACTTCAACTCGATCGAGAACGCCTTCTCGAAGCGCAACGCGCTGCTCCGAAATATCGCCGCGAGGATACGCGACACGCTCTGGCTCGCCGTCTGAGCTGCGCTCGATGCCTTTGACCCGAACGAATGCCGGAACTTCTGCACTGCAGCAGGCTATGTCTCCGAGTGATGAGAATATGCTCTAAAGGTCCACCGCAGTCCCTCGGCCAAATCCGCGACTGCACAGTATAGCCTGCTCGGCTCTACGCGAAATCCGAATGTCGCGTGACCGGAGGTTCGAGTATGGATCACTCGCGAAAAGCTAGGGCGTTGTCGTGACACAGCAGTGACGCGTACGCGCTGCGCTACCTGACAATTTCATCTAAGATATTGAAAAAATTGGTGAGCGGGGTGGGTATCGAACCCACGACCAGCTGATTAAAAGTCGGCGGTGCGTATTTTCTGGGCACTTCGATCCGGTTCGCGTTTCCGCGTTATCATCCTATAAATACACGAAAAATATGATGACATGGCTTCGCTGCTTCCCTTTCGCCTCTTGCGATTTCTCCCCATCCCGCTTACCTCCTGCTTACCCCGCGCTTACCGCGCCGCAGGGAGGCAAGCATGGCGACCCGCAAGCTCACCCGCACCATCGTCGAGCGTATCGAGCCCGGCCCCCGCGAGATCGTGGTCTGGGATGAGGCGCTCCCGGGCTTCGGCCTGCGGGTGAAGCCCAGCGGCGTGCGCAGCTACATCGTCCAGTATCGCCACCGCGTCACCGGCGAGTCCCGCCGCGCCACCATCGGCCGCCACGGCCCGCTCCTCAGCTTCGACCAGGCCAAAAAGCAGGCCCGGGCGTTGCTGACCGACGCCATGCGCGGCGGCGACCCCGTCGCGGACCGCGCCGCCACTCGCGCCGCCCCCACCATGAGCGACCTCTGCGACGACTACCTCTCCCGCCACGCCATTCCCAACAAGCGCCCCAACAGCATCCGCAACGACCGCTCGCTGATCGACCGCTTCATCCTTCCCAAACTCGGACGCCGGAAGGTCGCCGAGGTCACCCGGCGCGAGGTCGAGGACCTGCGGGCCGCCCTCGCCGACCGCCCTTACCAGGCCAACCGGCTGCTGGCGCTGGTCTCGAAGATGTTCAGCCTCGCCATGTCCTGGGGCTGGCGGGCCGATAACCCGGCCAAGGGCATCGCCCGCAATCCGGAGGAGAAGCGCGACCGCTGGCTCAGCGAGGCCGAACTCGCCCGCCTCTGGGACGCGCTGGAACGTCACCCCAACCGCCGCGCCGCCGGCGCCGCGCAGTTGCAGGTCCTGACCGGCGCGCGGCTGGGCGAGGTGCTGGGCGCCCGGGTCGGCGACTTCGACCTCGATCGCGGCGTCTGGACCAAGCCCTCGCACCAGACCAAGCAGAAGCGGACCGAGCACGTCCCGCTGAGCGCCCCCGCCGCCGACCTGCTGCTCCGGTTAACCGAGGGCCGCAACGATCCGACCGGTTGGCTCTTCCCCGGCAATGTCGAGGGCCAGCCGTTGCGCGAGATCAAGCGGTTCTGGACCTCGCTGTTGGAGATGGCCGAGATCCGCGACTACCGCCGCCACGACAACCGCCACACCTTCGCCTCGCACCTGGTGTCGTCGGGGCTGAGCCTGGAGATCGTAGGGCGGCTGCTGGGGCATACCTCTGCGGAGACGACGAAGCGGTATGCGCATCTGGCGGACGGGGCGCTGAGGGATGCGGCGGAGCGCTTCGGGCGAAAGTTGTCGGACTGAAGACCTATGTAGTCAGCCAAGGCGCACTCGTGTCGATCGGCAGACGCTGCGACCGTGGGGCATTCGCAGATCGATTAGCCGTTGATCTCTGATTATTGGTATAGTGTCAAAATAACTTGGAGATGTCGCCCGCAATTTCATTGCTCCGCTAGGCGGCCTACATGGCGTCGCGTCGCTACAAGCCGTATGTAGGTCCAGATAGGGCCAAGCAGTTGACCGATTCTTCCCATGACCAGAGGAAGGCAGTTCCCCGCCACGCGACCGATAGCTGCTCCCTCTTGCCGTCAATCAAGCTTGGGATGTATTAACCGTTTGTTAATGAATTGAGACTCGCCCCGCGATGCTCGCGCGCGACGACACCATATGCACGAAGCGAGGCCGCATGTTCTCGGCTATCAAGGGGCTGGCCAAGGGCGCGAAGAGCAACAGCTTCGCACCTGGCGATTCCGTCTTCCCCGATCTGGAGATCGAGACCTTGGCGTCTCGCCTGAAGCCAGCGGCGCTGGGCGCAAGTCGCGGCGCCGACGATCTGCCCGCCACCGAGGTTGCCGGACTTGATCAGGTCGAGTCCGAGATCGTCGGCGAGGTCGACAAGCACCGGCGCCGCGGGCTCAACACCTATGACGAGCATATGCAGGTCTACGCGCAACGCCTCGCGCGGGCCGTCGATGCGCGCGCTCGGATCGAGGCGGAGGCCTCCACCGCGCGCACCAACTTTGAGACCAGCGCCCAGATCTGGGAGAACCGTCTCGCCAACGAAAGCGCAAACTTGGAGCAGAGGCGCGCGGAATACGACGCCTTCCGCCGACGGCATCGACTGACGGAGCGTGGCGCCGTCGAGCCCTCTCATTTCGTGCTCACGATCGGGTTGTTCGCCTTCATGTTCCTGGGCGAGGGGGGCGCGAACGCCTATTTCTTCGCGAACAGCAACGCCTTGGGCTGGATCGGCGGCGCCAGCACCGCTTTCGCGATCTCGCTGGTCAATGTCGGCTTCTGCACGCTCTTCGGATTTTTCAGCCGGTGGCTCGTGCATCGCAACTACCTTGGAAAGCTCGCCGGCCTAGTGTCGCTCGTGCTGTTTCTCGCCTTTCTCGTCGGCTTCAATCTTGCGGTCGGTCATTTTCGCGACGCGGCCGATGGCCGCCCGTGGGACGAGGCCACGGTCGCCGCTCTGGCCACGTTCCAGATATCGCCCTTTGTGCTCCAGAGCATCGAGTCCTGGCTGCTGGTCGGGGTTGGTGGGTTCGTCTCGATCATCTGCTTCTGGAAAGGCTTCCGTCTCGACGACCCGTATCCCGGGTTCGGTCGCGTTCACCGCGCGCTGCGCGCAGCTCGGCATGCCTATTCAGACAACGTCGAGACCGCGCATGAGGAACTTCTAGATAAGCGCGATGATGCCAAGCGCGATCTGGAGAACGCCGGCGACATAGCCCGCACCGAGATCAACGACACCGTGCATGTCGCCTACGCGCGGCAAGGCCTTACCGGCAACCGGGACGCTTTTCTGAACCACTGCGAAGAAACGGCGAACGCGCTGCTGCGGATGTATCGCGAGGCCAATGCCCGAGCGCGCAGCACCCCCGCCCCGGCACAGTTTTCGCAGACATACAAGTTCCCCGGCATCAAGGACCTCCATGAGGCCGACGCGCAGCAAACCCGGGCGAAAGACGCCGTCGCGCGGATCGAGACCGCCGTCGAAGACGCCGTGAAGCAGATTTTCGACGCCTATGACCTTGCCTGCCGCTCGCATGCGCGGGTCAGCGATATCGAGGCGGGCGCGGCAGCGGCGCAGAGCCGTGCATCCGGGGAGGCCGCCTGATGGCGCGGAGCAGGCGTCGCCGCGGCCGTCGTGGCGAAATGACTCAGAAGATTCTGGGGGGGCTTCTGCTGGCCGCAGCGGTGCTGGGACTAGGAGCGTTCGTCTATCTCCGCGCGACGGCGGAGTCGGAGAACCTCGACGAGACCACGCTGTGCCCCAGGGAGGGGCCCGTCAGCCAGATGCTGGTGGTCGTGGACATGACCGATCCGGTGCAACCCGGCCAGCTCGCCGCGGCACGGGCCCTGATCGACAAACGTATTGCCGAAGCGGCCCCCGGGACGAGGATCTCGCTGGCCCTGATCAGCCCAGATCCCAACCTGAAGGGTCGCATTGCCTTTTCGCTTTGCAAGCCGCGCTCCGGCGCCGAAGCCAGTCAGCTTTCTGAGAACCCTGGGCAGATCGAGGCCCGTTACCGTGACGGCTTCCAGAAGCCGCTGGCGCAACAACTTGAAGCGATGCTGTCATCGGCAGGCGCCGAAAGCTCCCCGATCATGGAGTCGCTGCAAGCTGCTGTTTCCACGGCGCCTGGCTTCCTGACGTTCGAGGGGCCGCGCAGCGTGGTCCTGTTTTCGGACCTCATGCAGCATGGCGAGCTGATGAGCTTCTACCGCGGCGACGACTGGCGCAGCTTCCAGATGTCCGGCGCCGCCGCACGCTTCGCCCGTTCGCTGAGCGGCGCTGACGTTGTCCTGCTCCGCATCCCACGTCCCCGCGCGCCAGCGAAGAACGTGGACGATTTCTGGAGCCGATATTTCGACGCGCAAGGTGTCGCGAAGATCGAAGTTCATTCCATCGGCGACCTCTGAGGTCGCCGGCCGATTAAAGGGGCCAGCATGGCCAACGCCTCTCGAGCCCGCCGCATTCACGGAGTGTCGGCCCGCGACCTGTTCGACAAGCTCGCCCTGATGGTAGCCGCCGTCGGCGGCGTTACGGGTGGCATCGTCCTGAAGACCTTGGACTTTCCGCCGGTCATGCCCGCTCTGTTCTCGGCCGGGGTGCTCTTGGTCTATGTGTTCGCCACGTGGCTTGTCGGTCGCCTCCGGCTCGAGCCGGAAGCGAT
This sequence comes from Albimonas sp., assembly GCF_055129145.1. Taxonomy (NCBI): domain Bacteria; kingdom Pseudomonadati; phylum Pseudomonadota; class Alphaproteobacteria; order Rhodobacterales; family Paracoccaceae; genus Albimonas; species Albimonas sp. Next base: position 18,318 of record NZ_JBSRTQ010000058.1, read on the forward strand.
CGGAGACAATTGCTACTACCTCGGCTTTATCTTCACCTTGGCCAGTCTCGCCTATACGCTGCACGGAATTGCAGGCTCACCCGAGAACACGAAGCTGGTCACCGACATCGTCTCGGGCTTCGGCATCGCGCTCAGCTCCACCATTGTCGGCGTGATCCTGCGGCTCTTCTTGCTCCAGTTCCGACCGGACATGGTGGCGAAAGACCGCGAGACACGCATCGCGCTCAGCGACGCGACCCGGGACTTTCGAACGGCGCTTGGCCAGAGCACCACCGACCTCAAGCAGTTCGCGGTGGAGATCGAGCAGAAGCTGACCGAACATCATGCGGTCCTCATTATCGAGTCCACCAAGTCCCTTGCAGCGCATCGGGCGGCGATCGAGGCGGAAGCGCGCCGCAGCACCGAGGCGCTTCACAAGGCGACGGCGGACGCGGTGACCAAGGCCTTGGGCGCCGTGGAAGACATGACGAAGCGGATCGCCGAGCAGTCGGAGACCACGACGCGCGAGTCCGCCGAGCGCACGCGCGCGACCCTCGAAGGCTTCGCGCACGATCTGACCGAGGCCCTCGCCCAATTGACGGATCGGATGGCGGAACTCGCGGAGGAAGGCGTCGCGGCCGGGCAGACCTTGCAAGACGGTCTGCGCGACGTTCGAAGCTCGACGGACCGCTTCCGGAAAGCGATGGAGCGGCTCTCGGCGGATGTTGAAAGCGCGGCGCCGGCTATCGAAGGCTCGGCGAAACGCGCCGCCAGCGCGATGGAAGCCGCGTCGTTGACCTATGCGGGTCAGCTGGAAACCGTCGCGACCCGGCTCTCTTCCAATCATGCCGCCGAGACCATGGAAGTCGCCTCGGCGACCTTTGCGACCCGGATCGACGCCGCTGCGAGCAAGCTCTCTTCCAACCGCGGCGTCGAGACCATGGAAGCCGCCGCGACGGCCTTCGCGACCCGGATCGACGCCGCTGCGAGCAAGCTCTCCTCCAATCGCGCCGCCGAGACCCTGGAGGCCGCCTCGACGGCCTTCGCGACCCGGATGGAAGCCGTTGCGAGCAGGCTCTCCGCCAACCGCTTCGAAGAGGTTTTCGAGGGTCACGACGCCCGCCTTGCGGACATTGCGAAGCTGATCAAGGACTCGGCGCGGCTGGCGGAGGAAAGCCTGACCATGACGAGAGAAGTCGGCGGGCGGTCCGAGAAAGCCTTGGAGGCCTTCGAGCGTGCCGTCGCCAAGCTCGGGGCGCTTCGGCCGCCCTTGCAGCCCGCGACGGTCGCCGCCCCCCAGGCCAACGCCGAGCCGGTCGCCGAGCCCGCACCCGTAGTCACACCTTTGCGTTCGGTTGCGCCGCCGTCCCCGGCAGTCGTTCCCAGCGGATCGCCTGCGCCTGCGCCTGACGCCGAGAAGCCAGTGGCCAACCCGGCGCTCAAGGACGAGAGGTCATCTCCTGACACGGCCGTGGATACGCTTGCCACGCCGTCTGAGGATGATTCGACCCGCGTCGAGCAAGCCCCAGCCAACCCGCCCGTAGAGCAGCCGAAGCCGGCGCCCAAATCCGGCTTCTTCGGCTGGGGTCGTCGATGAGCCTCCGGCCCGGCCCGCATGACGGCGACAGCTCGCAATATCGCCGAGGCGCCCTGATGGGGTTCACGGTGGCGGAGAGCTTCATGCTCATAGCCTTCGCGCTTCTGCTGCTGCTTATGGTGTGGCGGTTCGCCGAGGCGGAGCGCACCCGCGTGTTGGAGCTTCTGACCCCGGCTCAGCTTGTCTCGGTCAGCGAGGCGGCAACCGACGGCGTTCTCGGCGATCTCCTGAACCTCCGCGACGTCCCGAAGAAGGACTTGACCGCCTTGGCCTCCGGCGCCGCCGTCGTGCCGCAGGCTCGCGTGAAAACTCTGGAGGATGCCAGCCGCCTGGTCGCGGAGGAAGAGATCCGCCTGCTAGCGGAAGCCGCAACGAAAATGCCACCGGACCTGCGCCGCCGCCTCACGGACATGGTTCGGCTCGAGGACTACCGCGATTTGCTGGAGCGACTCGAGGCGCTTGATGCCTTGGAGCAGATGCCAGCGGTCAAGGAAGCGCTCAAAGACCTATCAAGCAAAGGTCGAGATCAGCTTGAGGCTCTGAGCAAGCGCGCTCCGCTCAGCGAATGGGCGCAAGCCTTGTCCGAGGGTAAATCGCCGGCAGAGGTCGCAAAGGCGATCGCGCTCGCGGAGCAGATGGCTGCGGATCGCGACACTGTCGGGGGGATCGAGCGCGCGGTAGCGGAGCGCATCCGTGCTCGGACCGGCCGGCTCGTCGCGGAAATGGGCGGGGAGATCACCGAGAGCGGCGATGTCATCCTGCCGGACGCGCTGCTGTTCGCGGCCGGCAAGGCGACCCTCACGCCCGAGATGGGGACGTTCCTCGACAGGTTCTGTCGACCCTGGTTCGAGATCCTTCACGAAGCCGGAGATTCCTTGTCTTCCGTGCAGATCGAAGGGCATGCCTCGTCGGAATGGCAGGATCTCGCGCCGCAGTCCGCATATCTTCAGAACCTCGGCCTGAGTCAGGCTCGCGCCCGAGCCGTCTTCGCACATTGTCTGGAAGCGGTCGGTGGGGATGCGATCGGCGCCTGGGCGCGCGACAGGCTCGCGGCCGTCGGCTACTCCTCCGCGCGACGGATCGTGGTGGACGGCGTTGAGGACCATGCGCGTTCACGCAGGGTCGTTTTCAACATAGACGCCGACAAGACATCATTCCTCGAGCGTTTCGACGCGGCCAAGTCCGGTGGCGGCGTCGGGCCAAGCGATCTCGGTACAAAGCTTCTCGGCGACAAGGCGGAGAACCTTTCGGACATCGTCACGCACGTTCGCGATGGTGACACGATCGTCGTGGGCACGACGCCTTTGCGGCTATCCGGGCTTCATGCCCCCGAGCTGAATGAGCAAGGTGGCCCCCAGGCCGCCGACGCCATGCGCAAGCTCGTCGAGGGCGAACGCGTAGACTGCCGGCTGACGGGCGAACGCTCTTTCGACAGGCTGGTCGCAGTCTGCGAGCACGAAGGCGTCGACCTCGCGGAGACTTTGATCAGCATAGGGCTAGCTCGGGATTGTCCGCGCTTCTCCCACGGCCGCTATGCAGCCTTCGAACAGAAAGCCGCCCTGAAATTCGTGCTTCCCGACTACTGTCAAGAATGATCACGTCTATTGGGTAAATAATTTCTTGCAGAATTCTGTATAGTTTACGCCCCGCGTGGCCTCCCGTTTGTGAGCGCCTATCTACGCCCGACGGACTAATTCCGCTTCTCTAGGGTTGTAGACAAACTGCTGGATCGTTCCGTTTCTTATTTGTTCTACAGCTTTATCGACTACAGGAAGTGGCACCAAGAACCACTCGCGCGGGACGACCGGCGTCCCGAAGCGATCCATGACTTCGATGTCCAGTCGTGCTGGGGCGAAGATGCGGTGGATCAGATTTTCCAGCTTGGTGCGATTGATGTTGAAGAGCTCGTAGGTCGCGACGATTTCGACCTCGGCCATCAGGAATGTCGGCTGGAGTCGAGCGCCTGCGATGCGCTTCTCAACGCTGAGGTTGGTCACACCGATCTTATGAACAAGATCACGGTTCTGCACTATCATCGGAAGGTCCGACTTGCTGCGTAGCACGTAGATCGTCCCGCTGGCTTCGTCGCCGTCGGCGCTGCTGTCCTCGAACAAGGGTCCAGCGGTGGACTCGGTGATCCGTCGACCGGCATCATCCTCGTTGAGCGCGCGCTGGAGCGACCGCATCAGCATGTTGCTCTCGGTGCCGTTGTCGAAGATCACCCGGAGCCGGGCGTCGCGGCGTCCCTGGGCGTTGGTGAATTCCTCGGCCTTCTCGGCGACATAAGCCTTTTGGCCGCCGACGATGAAGAACCGTCCGGGCTCGATGTCGGCCTTCAGTTCGAAGGGGCGCGTTTCGCGGATGCCGGCGGAGAGCTCCTTCTGGACCTGCTCGAAGATCGGCTTGAAACGATCGAAGTCCGGGCATCGCTGGCGGGTGGCGACGTCCTCCGCCGCGCGCTTCTCGGCGCTCGGGCGGACATGCCGGAGCGTGGTGATGCTGTCCGTCTCCGCGCCGGCGCCGGTGAGTTCGGCGAAAAGTTCGTCGACGTCGATCGCTTCGTCCTCGTCGTCGGGCGCCGGGTCATCGTCGGCCAGGAGGCGCTGGTGATCGAGAGGCTCCAGAAGCGAGCGGCATTCGTCCAGCATGCGAAGCCGATCCAGCCTGACCGCGTAGAGACGCTCGAAGATGTCGAGCTCGTCGCCATGCCGCGGCGCCCGGCCATGCTTGTCGACGAAGCGCTGGATCTCCTCGAAGCCGGCGATGATCCGCTCTTCCCGGGGCGACCGCTCGCCGGCCTTCTGAGGCTTGGCGAACTCGTCCAGTTCCGCGCGCAGGTCGTCGAGGTCCGGATCACTCATAACGTCCCTCATCCTTGAACCGCACGAAGGCTGTCGCGCCTTCGGCCATGCGGCGCTCCCAGGCGTCCGCCGAGGTCAGCGCCGGCATCCGACCGAGCTCCTTCTTGAACCGAAGCGCGCGGAGCGCAAGGTCCTTGGCCTCGTCTGGCGACAGCGTTGTGCGCTTGGCGGAGATGATCTCCGCGACCTGCTTCAGGCTCTCTTCACTCATGGTCTTCGCGAGGATGGAATAGGCCTCGCCGAACGGATTGATGTGGTCGATCAGGTCGATGTCGAGCTCGCGCACATCCATCGCGAACTTGCGAACCCCGTCGATCAGCGCCGTGCTGCCGCCACGCTCGGCCTCCTCGCCATCGGTGATGATCTTCTTCGCCTGCTGCGTGAGGTTCAGTGCGGCGATCGCGTGCTGGCGCACCGCCTCCTGATCCGCGGCGTCGAGCTCGGGATATTTGCCCTTGATGATCTTGCCCATGCGCACCTGGGTCAGTTCCTCCGGCACCATCTCCTCGTCGAACATGCCGCGCTCGATCGCAGTCCGGTCCTGGACGAAGGCGGTGATCACCTCGTTGAGGTCCTGCTGGCAGATCCGCTCGGCCTCCTTGGTCTTCGGCTGGGCGAGGCCCTTGATCTCGATCTGGAACTGGCCGCTTTCCTCGTTGAACCCGACATTCGTCTTGGCGGGATCGTATCCCCCCTCGCCATAGTCAAAACCCTCGACCGGGCCGCTCTGCGGGGTCTTGGGCGTGAAGTTGAAGCGGGGCGCGAGCACCTGCTCCATCAGCAGGCAGGCCGCGATCGCCTTGAGCGTGTCGTTGACCGCCTCGGTCACGGCCTCTTCGGAAGCGTCAGGCTCCGCGATCAGGTTGGTGAAGCGGGCGCGGACCTTGCCGGGCGCGTCGCGGGTGGCGCGGCCGATGATCTGGATCACCTCGGTCAGGCTCGCCCTATAGCCGACGGTCAGCGCGTGCTCGCACCAGATCCAGTCAAAGCCCTCCTTGGCCATGCCCAGCGCGATGATGATGTCCACATGATCGCGGTTGTTCTTTTGGGATGTGTCCTTCAGCGCGGTCGAGACCTTCTCCCGCCGTGCCGCATCGTCATCCACCAGATCCGCGATCCGCAGCACCCGACCATCCGCGGTCCGCACCAGCTGAAAGCCGGTCGCCGGATCGGCGCCCTGCCAGTCGCCCAGCTCCTCGATGATGTGCTCCACCTCCCGGA
>NZ_JBSRTQ010000059.1:0-23970 GCF_055129145.1 Albimonas sp.
GCCGCGCCGGCCGGGGCGCCGGTCCCGCCGCCGGGCGCCGGCTGGCCGGATGCGTTCTCGTCCGGCTCGATCCGCATCGGCAGGTCGCCGCCGGCGATCTGCCCGAACTGGCCCTCGATCACGCCGCCGCCCGAATACTGGCCGATCTCGGGCGCCTCGCCGACCCGGAACGCCTCCAGCGCCACCCCGGCGCCCGAGGCGTCGTCCGGCAGCCGCCGCCCGGTGGACCGGTCGATCTTGGCCATCACCGCGCCCGGCGGGAACGGGAAGTCCAGATGCGGGCGGTCCTTCATGGCGATCTTCATGAAGTCCTCGAACACCGGCGCGCAGAGCGTGCCGCCGAAGGCCCCCCGGCCCATCGGGCGCGGGCTGTCGTAGCCGATGAAGCAGCCCGCCACCATGTTGGGGGTGAAGCCGATGAACCAGACGTCCTTGGCCTCGTTGGTGGTGCCGGTCTTGCCGGCGAGCGGCATGCCGAGGCTCTGCAGCTGCGTCGCCGTCCCCCGCTCGACCACGCCGCGCATCATCGAGGTCAGCTGATAGGCCGTCACCGGATCCATGATCAGGCGAGAGTTCGGCTGCAGCACCGGCTCCAGCTCCCCCGCCCGCCAGGCCTCGCGGCATTCGGGGCAGAGGCGGCTGTCCTGGCGGAAGATGGTTTCGCCGCGGCGGTCCTGCACGCGGTCGACCAGCGTCGGGCTGACCCGCCAGCCGCCATTGGCGAACATCGCGTAGGCCCCGACCATCTGGTAAAGCGTCGTCTCGCCCGCCCCCAGCGCATAGCTGAGATGATGGGGCATGTTGGCGTAGACCCCGAAGCGCTCGGCGTATTCCGCCACCAGGTCCATGCCCACATCCTGCGCGAGGCGGACGGTCATCACGTTGCGGGACTGCTCGATGCCGACCCGCATCGGCGACGGCCCGTAGAACCGGTTGGAGGAATTGGTCGGCCGCCAAAGCTCCGCCGAACCGGTATCGATGGAGATCGGGGCGTCGAGGATCACGGTCGAGGGCGTGTAGCCGTTGTCGAGCGCCGCCGCGTAGACGAAGGGCTTGAAGGCCGAGCCCGGCTGGCGCCTGGCCTGGGTGGCGCGGTTGAACACCGAGGTCTCGAAGCTGAAGCCGCCCTGCATGGCCAGCACCCGGCCGGTGGTCGGATCCATCGCCATGAAGGCGCCTTCCAACTCGGGGATCTGACGCAGCGACCAGTGGTCGAGCCCGGCCTCGGCCAGCGCGTCGCCGGGCACGTCCTTGATCTCCGCGCCCTTGTCGGTTTCGCCCGCGACCATGATCACGTCGCCGACGGCGAAGATGTCGGCGGGCTTGCGCGGGGCGGGGCCGACGCCGCCGCGCTCCAGTTCCGGCTTGGCCCAGCCGGCGTCCTTGACCCCGATGACGTGGCCGTCGGCGCCCTCGGGCACGCCCTCGACGCCGATGCGCGCTGTGGTCGCGCCCACCTCCAGCACCACGGCGGGGCGCCAGCCGGGAATGTCGTTGGGGGCGCGTGTGGCGGCCAGCGCCGCGCGCCAATGCGCTTCGGTGTCCAGCTTTTCAGGCTCGATCTTCGCCAGCGGCCCGCGCCAGCCCTGCCGCTCGCGGTCCCATTCCACCAGCCGCTTGCGCAGGGCGTCGGCGGCGGCGCGCTGCAGCTCGGGGTCGAGCGTGGCGCGGATGGTCAGGCCGCCGCCCTCGACCGCCTTCTGGCCGAACTGACCGACCAGCTGGCGGCGGACCTCCTCGGAGAAATAATCCCGCGGCGGCACCGGCGGCAGCTCGGGCTCGATCGAATCGTCGAGCCGCGTCGCCAGCGGCTCGGCCACCGCTTCGTCATGCTCGGCCTGGGTGATGAAGCCCGCGCGCAGCATCTGGCCCAGCACGTAGCCGCGCCGGTTCACGGCGTCGTCATGGTCGTGCACGGGGTGAAGGTTGGAGGGCGCTTTCGGCAGCGCCGCCAGATAGGCGGCCTCGGCCGGAGTCAGATGCTCCAGCGGCTTGCCGAAATAGTTGTCGGCGGCCGCGGCCACGCCATAGGCCCGCGCGCCCAGATAGATCTCGTTGAGGTAAAGCTCGAGGATCTGGTCCTTGGTCAGCACCTGCTCGAGGCGGGTGGCCAGGATGATCTCCTTGAACTTGCGCTCGAAGCTGCGCTCGCTGGTCAGCAGGAAGTTCTTCATCACCTGCTGGGTGATGGTCGAGGCCCCGCGCAACCGTCCGCCGCGGGCATAGTCGGCCATGGCGCCGAGGATGCCGAGCGCGTCGAAGCCGTTATGCTCGTAGAAATTGCGGTCCTCGGCGGCGATGAAGGCGTTCTTCACCAGGTCGGGGATCTCGTCGATCGGGGCGAAGACCCGCCGCTCGGTCAGATATTCGGCCATGATCGCGCCGTCGCGGTCGTAGACGCGCGAGATCGTCGCCGGCTGGTAGCGTTTCAGCGCGTCATAGTCGGGCAGATCGCGGCCATAGAGCCAGAACAGCCCCGCCATGACGCCCATCCCGAAGATCGCGCCGATGGACGCGATGCTGAACACCCAGGCGAGAAATCGAATCATGCCGTACGTTCGCTCCGTGTCGATGATCTCGTCGGCGACCTTGACCGTGATCGCGCCGATGGCCGCGTCGCGGCCGCTTGCCTTGTCGGTCCCGCAGTCGGTCCCGGATCGTCTCCGGCCCAGGGCCGTCTCGAGTTTCGTCGCTCGAGTTTCATGTCTCGAGGGTCGTCCAACGCTCCGCGGCGCGGCGGGCGAGCGTCGCGTGCGGTTCAATGCGCCTACATAATGCGAACCGGAGGGCGCGGACAGGGCCTCTATAAGGCGGAACGGCGCCTTTGACATCGAGTTGGCGCGATCGTGCGCGGCCTCGATCCGGGCGCCGTCGGCGGCGCACCGCCCTGCCCCGGACCGCGCGATCCGGTCTCGCCGGGCCCTCTCGGATCAATCCCCGGCGCTGATCCGCGCCGCCTCGGGGGGGGAGGCGTAAGGCCGCGCCGCCTCCTCCGCACGCCAGGTCTCCAGCCCCTCCGCCAGCGCCCGCGCCGCGATCCGCCGCCAGGACGGGTCGCTCATCCGCGCGAGGTCGTCGGGATTCGACAGGAACCCCAGTTCCACCAGGCTCGACGCCATCCGGGTCGAGCGCAGCACCCGGAACCGCGCCTGCGCATGGGCCCGGCCGCGCAGCATCGGCGTGACCACGCCCAGCGTGTCGGCCAGCGCATCGGCGAGGCTGCGCGAGGCGAGCGTCGCGGGGCCGCGCCCGATGGCCTCGATGATCGCCGCGATGTCGTCGCCCGGCCCCGAGGGGGCGACCGGGTCGGTCTCGTGCCCCTCCGGCCCGCGCAGATCGGCCTGGTTCTCGGAGCTCGCCAGCGCGCCGGTCTCTTCGTCGGTGGCGCGCGAGGCGAGGGAGAACACCGACGCCCCCAGCGCCTCGCCCCGCGCCACCGTGTTGGCGTGGATCGAGATGAAGGCCGAAGCGCCCGCGGCCTCGGCCAGCGTCACCCGTTCGTCGAGGCCCAGATAGCGGTCGTCGTTGCGGGTCAGCTCCGCCCGCCACAACCCGGTGTCCTGCAGGGCCTGCGCAAGGTCGCGCGCGAAGGCCAGGGCCAGGACCTTCTCCACCGCCTCGCCGCGAATGGCGCCGGGGTCGAAACCGCCATGGCCGGCGTCGACCATGACCAGCGGCCGCGGATCCGCGCGCGGATCGGGCGCCCCGCGCAGGTCGGCGGCGACGCCGGACCGCCCGCCCGAAGCGCGCGCGCCCGGAGGCCAACCCGCGGTTCGCGCGAATGTTTCCGGCGTTTCGGGCGCGAGGATCACCCGCAGTCGCGCACCGCCGCCAGGCAGCCGGGTCATCGCCGCCTCCTCCAGCCGCGCAGGACCCGCGAGATCCAGCGACAGGCGCGCCCGTCCGGCCTCCGCCATCCCCGCGCGCAGACCCGCGATCAGGCCGCCCGGGGGCGGCGCGGGACGCGGGCCGATCCAGCCGCCCGCCGCCACGTCCACGATCAGCCGCGGCGGGTTGTCGAGCGTGAAGATCCGCCACGGTCCCGGCCCGGGCAGCGACAGCGCGAGCCTTGTGCGCCCCTCCGCATGGCGCATGCCGATCAGCCGCGCTTCTCCGGCCAGCGCCAGCGCTTCGGCCGCCGCCTCCACCGCGGCGTCGGGGGCGAGGGCGTCGGGCGTCGCCGCGAGGGCGCCCCCTGCGGCGACGGCGGCCAGCAGCAGCGCGCAGGAAGCGCGGCGAATGCCGCGGATTGGACGCAACCGTTCCCGACCGCCCCGACGCCCCATTAACCATCCCCTTGTTCCGAAGCGCTTTTCCGGCCTGCAAGTCGGCGGTGCGCGTCCCTGAAAACGATCTGTCTTAGCGATTGTCAACAGGCCGCGGCGACGGCTATAGTGTCAAGGCTGCTGCATGTCCGGGTCGCGCCCTGCGCGCACGGGCCACGGCGCAGCGACGAACCGAAAGTTTTTCGGACGACGCCCCGGATGTTTGGGACGATGACTTGCAGCGTAAAGGGCCGAGGCCCGGGCGTGAAGCGGTCAGGTCCCCCGGCGCGGCGCCGAGATCGGGGTCAGGCTCAAAGGTCCTCGCCCCTCCCCGACTGCGGCCGGCCGGCGCCTTTCGCCGGACCGACCAGGAGATCAGCCCGCGATGCGCGCCCATATCCGGATCAGCGACGAAGGAGACCGCGCCGACGCGCCGGCCCTTCCGCGCGCCCGGACCGAGGCGCCATTCGCCCCAGTATCAGCCGACGCACGTCTCCACTCGCCTGCCCCGCCGGGTCGGGCGGCACGGGAGGCGGCGCGCCGGGTCAGGAGACCATGGCCAAGAAGATGCTCATCGACGCGACCCACCCGGAAGAAACCCGGGTCGTCGTCGCCGACGGAAACAAGGTAGACGACTTCGATTTCGAGTCGATCTCCAAGAAGCAGATCGCCGGCAACATCTATCTCGCGAAAGTGACGCGCGTGGAGCCGTCGCTCCAGGCCGCGTTCGTCGAGTACGGTGGCAACCGGCACGGATTTCTCGCCTTTTCGGAAATCCACCCCGACTATTACCAGATCCCCCGCGCCGACCGCGAAGCGCTGATGGCCGAGGAGGAAGCCGAAGCGCGCAAGCGCGCGGCGTCCGAGGACGGCGGCCGCGGCCGTCGCAAGGGCCGCACCGCGCGCCGCGCCGTCGAAGAGGTCGAGGATGATCAGGACGCCGGCGACCAGGATGAGGACGACGATGACGACCTGATCGGCGACGACGAGTCGATGAAGGTCGATTCCATCGGCGGAGACGACGACACGGACGAATCCGACGACGACACGTCGTCCGACGACGCGCAGCCCGAGCCTGAAGCCCCCAAGGCCGAAGCCGAGCCCGAAGTGGTCGCCGCGCCGGAGGCTTCCGAGTCGTCCGCGCCCGAGGCGTCCGATCCCGATATCGAAGAGGTCGACCCGAACGCGAAGCCGCCGAGTTCCATCGCCGAAAGCGCCGGGACCGGCGACGACGACCGGATCGAAGAGGACTACGCCCCCGAGCGCAAGCCGGAGGAGGAGGACGCCTCCGCCGCTTCCGAGCCCGCGCCGGTCGCCGAGCCCGAGACCCCGGCCGAGCCGGTCGCGACGACCGTGACCGAGGACGCCCCGGTCGAGCCCGCCGCAGAGACGTCGACCGAAACCGTGACCGAAGTCACTGAAGAAACCGCCCCCGAGGCGACCTTGGAAGCGACGGCCGAGATCGCCGCGAAATCGCCCGAAGACGCCGCCGCCACGACCGGCGATGACGAAGGCTCGGACGACGAGTCCGACGACAACGCCGATGGCGAGGAAAGCGACGAGGACGGCGACCGCCGCCGCCGCCGCTCCCGCCGCGGCGGCCGCTCGCGTCGCTCCCGCCGGGGCCGCACCCGCGGCGACGAGGGCGAAGCCGAACCCGAGGCCGAGGCCGAACAGCCCCGCCGCGCCTCCCGCTCGCGCTCGAGCCGCAATGACGATGACGACGACGCCCCGGCGCCCGCCGCCGAATCCGCCGGCCGCGACGACGACGACGACGCCGAAATGGCCGAGATCTCGGCCCGTCGGATCTTCCAGCGCCGCTACAAGATCCAGGAAGTGATCAAGGTCCGGCAGATCCTTCTGGTCCAGGTCGTGAAGGAAGAGCGGGGCAACAAGGGCGCCGCGCTCACCACCTATCTCAGCCTCGCCGGCCGCTATTGCGTGCTGATGCCCAACACCGCGCGCGGCGGCGGCATCTCCCGCAAGATCACCAACGCGGCGGATCGCAAGAAGCTCAAGGACATCGCCTCCGAGTTCGAGGTGCCCAAGGGCATGGGCCTGATCATCCGCACCGCCGGCGCCAAGCGCACCCGGGCGGAGATCGAGCGCGACTACGAATACCTTCTGCGTCAGTGGGAGCAGGTCCGCTCCATCACCCTGCAGTCGGTCGCGCCGAGCCTGATCTACGAGGAAGGCAGCCTCATCAAGCGCGTGATCCGCGACCTCTACGCCACCGGCATCGACCAGATCGTGGTCGCCGGCGAAGAGGGCTGGCGCGAGGCGCGCGACTACATGGGCATGCTGATGCCCGGCCACGTCCGCAACGTCGTGCTGCATGAAGCCGGCGCGCCGCTCTTCGCCAAGCATGGCGTCGAGGCGGAGCTGAGCGCGCTCATCCACCCCGTGGTCCAGCTGAAGTCGGGCGGCTACATCGTCGTCGGCATCACCGAGGCGCTGGTGGCCATCGACATCAACTCCGGCAAGTCGACCAAGGAGGGGTCCATCGAGGACACCGCCCTGAAGACCAACCTGGAGGCGGCGGACGAGATCGCCCGCCAGCTGCGCCTGCGCGACCTCGCCGGCCTGATCGTCATCGACTTCATCGACATGGAGGACCCGCGCAACAACCGGGCCGTCGAGAAGCGGATGAAGGAGAAGCTGAAGATCGACCGGGCGCGGATCCAGGTCGGCCGCATCTCGGCCTTCGGGCTCATGGAGATGTCGCGCCAGCGCCTGCGTCCGGGCGTGCTGGAGGCGACGACCTCGCCCTGCGCCCATTGCCACGGCACCGGGATCGTGCGGGCGGATTCCTCGCTGGCCCTCACCATCCTGCGCCAGCTGGAGGGCGAGGCGTCCCGCGCCCGCGCGCCGGAGCTTCTGGTGCACGCGCCCATGGGCGCCGCGGCCTACCTGCTCAACGACAAGCGCGAACACCTGACCCAGATCGAGGCGCAATACGGCGTGGTGGTGCGGGTGCAGCCCGATCCGGCGCTGTTCTCGCCGGAGTTCCACATCGAGAAGGTGAAGACCCAGACCCGGCGCCCGGTGCAGGTGGCCGCGGTCACCGCGCTCTCGGTCGCGCCGCCGGATCTCGAGGAATACGATCAGGTCGAAGAGGCCGAACTGGTCGAGGCCCCCTCAGCGCCCGAGCCCGAAGCGGCGGTCGAGCCGGCCCCTGCGCCCAGGGCCCGCGCGGCCGAGGAAACGCCTGAGGACGAGGACGACGCCTCGCGCCGGCGTCGCGGTCGTCGCGGCGGTCGTCGCCGGCGGCGCGGCGGCAAGGACGACGAGGCGGAGGGCGACGACGCTCGGCAGACGACCGATGCGGATGCGGGCGACGCTCCGGAAGCCGAGGCCGAAACCGAGCCGAAGGCGGCGGAGCCGGAGGCGGCTCAGCCCGAGGTCGACGCCGCGATCCCCGCGCCCCGTCGCACCCGTCGCCGCCGCAAACCCCGCGGCGACGAGGCCGAAGCGCCCGTCGAAGCGGCGGATGCCGAGCCCGACGTCGAGCCTGCGGCCGAGGCCCCGGAGCCGGAAGCCCGGCCCGAGCCCGAGGTGATCGAGGCGGCGGCTGCCGAGCTGACGGCCGAAGCGCCTGAGGAGGCGCCCGAGCCCGCACCCCAGGTCGTCGAGCCCGAGCCCGTGGCGGTTGCCGAGGCGCCCGCAGGACCCACGCCGGAACCGGCGCTGGAGGCCAGGCCCGAGCCCGTCGAGGCCATGGTCGAGACGGCGCCGGAGCCCGCCGCCGAGGACGATGATCGTCCCAAGAAGCGCGGCTGGTGGGCGTTCAACCGCTGATCCGACCGGCGTCTCGCACCCAAGACGAAAAAGCCCCGGACGATGTCCGGGGCTTTTTTCATGCCGATGCGCTCGCGTCCGCTTCTGCTGCCGGAACCAGGCTGGCGGCTCCGCCCCCTCTCGGGCTGCTTGCGCCTGGCGTGTCAAAACCTCGGCGCGCCCGGCCGCCGCCCGTGCCCGGCCATGCGTCAGGCCCGAAAGCGGCAGGCCTGGACCATCCTCCTCAGCCGCCTCCCGCATGGCGCGCCGCAGCCCGGGTTCCGGCCATTCCCCTCCGCGCCCGGCCCGTCGCGATGCAGGCTTGCACGGAACCCTAACGAAAAAGGGCGGCCCGATGGGCCGCCCGATTTCAACATGCGTGCCGAGAAGGATCAGGCGCGGCGACGACGCGCCACGAAGCCCATCAGCGCCAGACCACCGCCGAGCAGCGGCAGGGCGGCCGGCAGCGGCACCGCCGGCGGCGGCGCGGCGGTGTAGGTGTACTGCACCGTCACGGAGGCGTTGCTCAGCGAGTTGCCCGCAACGGTGAAGTTCGAACCGGTTTCGGTCTCGAACCCGGTGTCGAACATGAAGCTGATGTCGAACGTATCCGTGCCGATGAAGTTGGCGAGCGACTGCGGGGTGGCGACGAAGTCCACACCGTTGCTCGTCGACGTCGAGAGCGGCAGCGAACCGCTGCTGTCGCCAGCGCCCAGTTCGATGTCCCCGGTCGAGGACGCCTTGGTGTACGGCTGGGCCACCGGGAAGAACGACGCGATGACGTCATCGGGATCAGTGATGGTCAGCGAGCTGTTCAGCTTGACCTCGGAGATCTCGGTCGTCCCACCGTTGTTGGTGATGATGATCGAGGCCGAAGACGTCGCCGAGAACACCAGGAACGACACGCTGTCCAGCGTTCCCCACGCCGGGTCGAACTCCGCGATCGAAACCGTGACCGATCCATCGCCGCTGACCGCACCGCTCGAAACGCCGACGGCGTTGAACGTGGCGGCCTGCGCGCTGACTGCGAACATACCCAGTGCAGCAGCAGCGCCGAGCGCAAACTTATTCATCCCAAGTCTCCTAATTCTCGTTTCCCCAACCGAGATTTCAGAGTTCCGCCTAGGCGGACAACCGGCGAACCCGAGTCACCCCGTCCATCTCGTTCATGTTCGCTATACCTTAGCTTCACCTCATTTGGAACACCCTCATTCATATTGCGGCAACTAATTTTTGCCCCGAACGGCCAGCCAAATACGGGCGTCGCCGGCCTATCCGCGCATCCAGGTTCGAAGTCTCCGCGCCCCTTCCAGCATCTCGGGTTCAGATCTCGCGAAGCTGAACCTGACGGTTCTTCCACCTCTCATCGGGTCGAAGTCGATTCCCGGCGTGGCTGCGACACCCGCTTCAGCCATCATCTTCGAACAGAAGACGCGGCTGTCATCAGTCAAATGCGCGACATCTGCGTAAAGATAGAAGGCCCCGTCCGGCGGCGCGAGCCGGTCGAACCCGGCCTCCGGCAGCGCGTTCATCAGCAGCTCCCGGTTCCGCGAGAATCGCATACGATTGGCCTCGCATTCGTCCTCCGCGCCGAGCGCCGCGAGCGCAGCGACCTGGGCGATATGGGGCGGGCAGATGAACAGATTTTGAGCAAGACGCTCAACTGTGCGCAGAATGTGTTCGGGCACGATCATCCAGCCGATGCGCCAGCCGGTCATCGACCAGTACTTCGAGAAGGAATTGATCACGATGCATTCATCGTCGACCTCCAGCGCCGACGCCGCCGGCGCCGCGTAGGTCAGCCCGTGATAGATCTCGTCGGAAATCAGCCACGCCCCCCGCGCCCGGCAGGCCGCCGAGAGCTCCGCCAGGCGCGCCCGGTCGAGCATCGCCCCGGTCGGGTTGGCCGGCGAGGCGACCAGAAGCGCCTGCCAGTCCGGCAGCGCGGGGTCGTTCAACGCCGCGACCGAAGGCTGCCAGCGGTCGGCCTCCCCGGTCTCGATCCGCACCGTCTCGACGCCGAGCGCCTTGAGGATGTTGCGATAGGACGGGTAGCTCGGATCGCCGAGCGCCATCCGTTCGCCCGCCTCCAGCGCCGCGAGAAAGGCCAGGGTGAAGGCGCCCGAGGATCCGGCGGTCACCACCACCCGGCGCGGATCGATGCTCAGCCCGTGCCGGCGGCGATAGAGATCGGCGATGCCCTCGC
Source organism: Albimonas sp. (assembly GCF_055129145.1). Taxonomy (NCBI): domain Bacteria; kingdom Pseudomonadati; phylum Pseudomonadota; class Alphaproteobacteria; order Rhodobacterales; family Paracoccaceae; genus Albimonas; species Albimonas sp. The sequence goes on from NZ_JBSRTQ010000059.1 coordinate 10,249, forward strand.
GCAGCGCCGGCAGGCCGAGGGCCACGGTGTAGCCGAGCGGGCCGTCCTGAAGGGCGCGGGCGGCGGCCTCCAGCGCGCGGGCCGGGGCGCCGGAAGCGGGCTGGCCGACCTCCATGTGGACGATGTCGCGGCCCGCGGCCTCGGCCTCGCGCGCAGCCTCCATCACGTCCATCACGATGAAAGGATCGACGGCGCTTCGCCTTGAAGTTTTCATCGGTTCCGGCTCCTATCGGGGTGAGGAGGCCGAGCCTCGGGGCTGGGCGGCGACGGGTCAAGCCGACGCGGGCGCGCGGTCCGGTCCAGGGCGCGGGGCGTCGCCGCGCCGCCGGCTGCGTCGGTCGACCTTGCGCCGGAGCCGCCCGGCGAGCAGGTTGCGCCGGAACCGCCCGGTCCCCGCCTTGTCGGCCCCGGGCCGCCAGCGACGGCGCGCGCGTCCTGAGCGCCCTATTCCGCGGCCCCGCGCCGCGCCCTGCGAGAGCTGAGCCGGAACCCCGTCGTGACCTTGCTGAGAAACGCCATCGCCCCCGTCCGCCGCGCCGCCCTTCGCCAGGGCCCCCGCGCGCTGGCGCTGCTCGCCGCCCTGGCGATGCCCCTGCCCGCCGCCGCCGCAGGCTTCGTGCGCGACGCCGAGATCGAGGGCGTGCTCGACCGCCTGTCGGAGCCGGTGTTCCGCGCCGCCGGGATCGATCCCGACAGCGTCAACATCATGATCCTCGATCAACCGGACCCCAACGCCTTCGTCTTCGCCGGGCGCAACATGGTGTTCTCCACCGGCATGCTGCGCAAATTCTCCAGCCCCGACGCGCTGCGCGGGATCATGGCGCACGAGACCGGCCATATCACCGGCGGCCACCTCGCCCGGCGCGAGATCGCGGCCGGCAACCTGCAGGGCCCCGCCATCGCCGCGATGATCCTCGGCATCGCGGCCGCCGCCGCCGCGGGGGCCGCGGGGTCGTCGGGCGGCGCGGGAATGGGCGTCGGGTTGGCGATGGGGGGGCAGAGCGCGGTGCAGCGCGCCTTCCTCGCCTACAGCCGCTCGGAGGAGGCGTCCGCCGACCAGGCCGGGCTCACCTATCTGGAGCGCGCGGGCGTCGACCCCACCGGCATACTCGCGGTGCTGGAGACGTTCCGAGGGCAGGAGGTGTTCTCGGACCGCTACCGCGACCCCTACACGCTGACCCACCCGGTCTCCGCAGACCGGCTGTCGGCGATGGAGCGTCGGGCCGCGGAGTCGCCCTATCTGGGCAAGGGGCCGCAGAAGGACCTGATCTACTGGACCGACCGGATGAAGGCGAAGCTGGAGGCGTTCATCGACGCGCCCTCCACCACCCTCTCGCGGCTCGATGCGGACGACCATTCCGAACTGACCACGCTGAAGCGCGCCGTGGCGCTGCACCGCGCGCCCGACCCGGACCGGGCGATCGAGGAGGCGAACCGTCTGCTGACCATCCGCCCGAACGATCCCTATTACGAAGAGCTCAAGGGCCAGATCCTCTTGGAAAGCGGCCGCGGGCAGCAGGCGGTCGCGCCCTATCGCAAGGCGGTGGCGCTGGCCCCGGACCAGCCGCTGATCCTCGGCGGGCTCGGCCGGGCGCTCCTGTCCATCGGCACGCCCGAGAGCGACCGCGAGGCGCTGGCGGCGCTGGAACGGGGCGCGCGCGAATCCGATGGCGGCGATCCCGGCCTGCTGCGCGATCTGGCCTACGCCTACGCCCGCACCGGGCAGGAGGGCCGCGCCGCTTTGGTCACCGCCGAGCGTCTCGCAATCACCGGCCAGGGCCGCGACGCGCGCCGCATGGCCGAGCGCGCCAAGGGCCTGCTGCCCAACGGCAGCCCCGAATGGCTGCGCGCCGACGACATCGTGGCGAGCGTGGAGGCGGCGTACAGATGACCCCGCCCTTCCGCCGCCCCAACCGGCGCGCCCCGCGCCCCCTTCCCGACGGAGACCCGACGCCGATGACCGCGCCCATGACCGTCAGCCGCCCGCTCCGCGCCTTCGCCCGCGCGCTGCTCCCCGCCCTCGCTCTGCCCACCCTCGTCCTGGCCTCCCGCGCCCTGGCCTCCCTCGCTCTCGCCGCCTTCGCCGTGATGGCCACGCCGACGCCCGCGCCGGCGCAGCCGCTCTCCGGCGTCTCCACGATGGCGCCCGAGGACCGCGCCGCCCTGCGCGCCGAGGTCCGCGCCTATCTGCTGGAGAACCCCGAGGTGATCATGGAGGCGATCCAGGTCCTCGAGGACCGACGCCGCGACGCCGCCGACTCCCAGGGCCGCGACCTCGTGGCCCGCAACGCCCCCGCGATCTTCCAGGACGGCTACTCCCACGTCGCCGGCAACCCGGACGGCGACGTGACCGTGGTCGAGTTCCTCGATTACAACTGCGGCTACTGCAAGAAAGCCCATGACGACGTGCGCAAGCTGGTCGAGACCGACCCGGGCCTGCGCTACGTGGTCAAGGAGTTCCCGATCCTCGGCCCGACGTCGATGACCGCGGCGCGCGCGGCGCTCGCCTCGCGCATGCAGGACGGCGGCAAGCGCTACATGGCGTTCAACGACGCGCTGATGGGCCACAAGGGCGCGCTGTCGGACGAGGACGTGTGGGCGCTGGCCGGCGAGGCCGGGCTCGACATCGCCCAGCTCAAGCAGGACGCTGAGGATCCCGACATCGGCCGGGCCATCGAGGCGACCTATTCGCTCGCCAAGGTGCTCAAGATCGAGGGCACCCCCACATTCGTGATCGGCGACACCATCGTGCGCGGCTACGTCCCGCTGGATCGCCTGCGCGAAACCGTGACCGACACCCGCGAACGCAAGGGCTGAACCGGGCTTTCCCGGCGGGCGCGCGCCCCTGCCGGGACCTGGGCCGAGGCGCCGGCGGGCGGCGGCGCAGGCCATCCGGCGGCCCTCGCCGCCGGTCCATGACCGCCGCTGCGCGATACGCCCCTTGGCAACGCCCCCCGCACCCGTGTAAACGCCGCGATGACGCACCCGGGGGCCCCGCGCCGTCAGAACGGCCGCGACCGTCAGGCCTCGCAAGAGCAGCGACCCCGAATGACCAAGCATCACGACGCCGACATCGCCTTCATCCGCCAGCTCGCCGAGCTGCTGCGAGAGACGGAGCTGACCGAAATCGAAGTCGCGCGCGAATATGGCGAGGATGACCAGCTTCGCGTCCGGGTGACCCGTCAGCTGATGGCCGCCCCGGTCCCCGCGCCCGTGACCTACGCCGCCGGCCCCGCGCCGGCCGCCGCCCCGGCGATCGAAGTCGATGCCGGCGACGCCGCCGACGCGCTCGCGCGTCATCCCGGCGCCGTGGCCTCGCCCATGGTCGGCACCGTCTACCTGCAGGCCGAACCCGGTCAGCCCTCCTTCGTGAAGGTCGGCGACCAGGTCTCCGAAGGTCAGACCCTGCTGATCATCGAGGCCATGAAGACCATGAACCAGATCCCCAGCCCACGGGCGGGGACGGTGAAGCGCATCCTCGTCGAAGACGGCTCGCCGGTCGAATACGGCGCGCCCATGATGATCATCGAGTGACCCGACGGGTCTGTCAAAGACGGGTCTGGGGATAATCTGATGTTCAACAAGGTCCTGATCGCCAATCGCGGCGAAATCGCGCTCCGAATTCATCGCGCGTGCCGCGAAATGGGCATCGCCACCGTCGCGGTGCATTCCACCGCCGACGCCGACGCCATGCATGTCCGCATGGCGGACGAAAGCGTGTGCATCGGCCCGCCGGCCGCCGCGCAATCCTATCTCAACATTCCGGCCCTGATCTCCGCCTGCGAGATCACCGGGGCCGAAGCGATCCATCCCGGCTACGGGTTCCTCTCCGAGAACGCGAATTTCGTGCAGATCGTCGAGGATCACGGCCTGACCTTCATCGGTCCGACCGCCGCACATATCCGGGTGATGGGCGACAAGATCGCCGCCAAGGACACCATGAAGGCGCTCGGCGTGCCCTGCGTGCCCGGCTCCGACGGCGCCGTGACCTCGGCTGAAGAGGCGCTGGCGGTGGCGGCCGGGATCGGCTTTCCGGTGCTGGTGAAGGCGAGCGCGGGCGGCGGCGGCCGCGGCATGAAGGTGGCGCGCACCGCCGCCGAACTGCCCACCGCCTTCTCTGCCGCCCGCTCCGAAGCCCGCGCCGCCTTCGGCGACGACGCGGTCTATCTTGAAAAGTATCTCGGCGCCCCCCGGCATATCGAGATCCAGGTTTTTGGAGACGGCAAGGGCCGCGCGGTGCATCTGGGGGAGCGCGACTGCTCGTTGCAGCGCCGCCACCAGAAAGTATTCGAAGAGTGCCCCTCTCCGGTGCTCGGCGCCGCGGATCGCGCCCGGATCGGCGCCACCTGCGCCGAGGCGGTCGCCAAGATCAACTATCGCGGCGCCGGGACCATCGAATTCCTGTGGGAGAACGGCGAGTTCTACTTCATTGAGATGAACACGCGCCTTCAGGTCGAGCATCCGGTGACCGAAGCCGTCTGGCGCGTAGATCTGGTCAAGGAGCAGATCCGCGTCGCCGCCGGCCTCGAGATGGAATTCGACCAGGCGACCCTTCGCCCCGAAGGCCATGCCATCGAGTGCCGCCTGAACGCCGAGCGTCTGCCCGACTTCTCCCCCTGCCCCGGCGAGATCACCGCCTTCCACGCCCCCGGCGGGCTTGGCGTGCGGATGGACAGCGCGATCTATCGCGGCTATCGGATCCCGCCCTATTACGACAGTCTGATCGGCAAGCTGATCGTGCATGCGGAGGATCGGCCCACCGCCATCGCCCGTCTGCGCCGCGCGTTGTCGGAGATGATCGTCGACGGCATCGACACCACGCTGCCGCTCTTCGACGCGCTGACCCGCGACCCGGACATCCAGGCGGGGACCTACGACATCCACTGGCTGGAACACTGGCTGGCCGGCCACAAGGCCTGACCCTCTTCTCCCAAGGACCGACGCCCATGGCCCGCCTCGCCCCCTACCGACCGCGTCTTTTCCAGGCGCTGCCGGTATGGCGGCCGGCGGGCTTCGTGCTGAAGCCCTACGCCATCCGGCTCGACGGCGCGGCGCCGCCGGGCTCCGGCCTTCTCCACGTGGCCCAGTCCGAGGCCGCGGAGACGCTGGCGCTGGCGGCCGCGGCCGAGGGCGGGTCCGAGAACTTCGGCTACGTGATCGTGCATGAGGGCGAAGACGCGACCTGGCTGCTGACCTGCTGGTGGGCGCATGCCGACATCCTCTGCCGCAAGCTCGCCCGGGCGCCGCGGGGCGAGACCCGCTTCGTCGCGCAGGACCACCGCCCGCTCATGGCCTGCGTGTGGGAGACCCACGTCATCGCCCATGAGAACCGCGCCTGGATCCGCAACATGATGACCGAGGATCCGGACCCCATGGGTTGGGAGGACGATCTCCTTCCCGACGGCCCCCGCTAGGCCCCGGCCAGCAGGTTCATGCGCCTGCCCGGCAGCAGCTCGTAGGGCGGGCGCCAGCCCGCCAACTTCGAGACCCGCCCGAGCCACGCCGCGATCCCCGGATGGGTCGTCGCGAAATCGAAGCCATGCTCCTCCGCCCCGAACGTCAGGTAGCCGGACATCGAGATGTCGGCGACCGTCGCCCGGTCGCCGATGGCGAAGGCGTTGGCCCGCATATGCGTGTCGAGGATCGCGAGGCAGTCCCGCAACCGCTTGCGCAGGAAGGCCAGATCGTGAGGATCGGGGGCGGGCGTGAAGGCCCGCAGGTAGCGGTAGGGTGCCATGTATCCGGTCAGCTTGTGATTGTCCCAGAAGAGCCAGCGCAGCACCTCGAACCGCTCGGCCTCGGTTTGGCCGGCGTAGAGCCCGTGGCGCTCGGCCAGCCGCAACAGGATCGGGGCGGTCTGGGTCAGGCGGGTTCCGTCCTCCTCCAGCACCGGGATCTCGCCCATCGCATTCACCTGCGCGCGCCATTCCGGCGTGCGGGTGACGCCGGCGGCGAAGTCGGTCCAGATCGGCTCGAAGTCCTGGCCGCACAGCGCCAGCATCAGGGCAAGCTTGTAGCTGTTGCCGGATTCGGGGAAATAATGCAGCCGGTAGAGGGGCATGGCGGGGTCGCCTTTCTGCGGGATCCACGGACAGAACATTTGTTCTGCTCAGATAAGCGCGGGGGCGCCAAACGTCAACATGCCGGCTGAGGCGCGCCCGCGCGGGCCCAACCACCTGCTCGACGCGGCCCTCCGGGTGATCGGCCGGACGGGGCTCGACGGGCTCACTCATCGCGCGGTGGCGGCGGAGGCGGGCATGTCGCTCGGCGCCGTCACCCACCGCTTCGGAAAACGCGAGGCGCTGGTCGATGCGGCCCTCGCCCATGCGGTCGCGCAGGAGACGGCGCGCGTCGCCCGCTTCGAAGCGGCGCTCGGCGACGCGCCGCTCGACCTGCCCCGCTGGGCCGCCGCGGTGGCCGCCCACTATTCGCGCGAGCTCGCCCAGAATCCCGACCTGCACCTCGCCTGCTACGAGGCCCTGCTCGCCGCCGCCCGCGCCCCCGCACGCCGGGCGCTGGCCGAAGCCTGGCTGGAGACCTGGCGCACGGGCCCCCGCCTCGCCCTCGCCGCCGCCGGCTCCGCCGCCCCGGAGCGTCACGCGGCGATCCTGCGCGACGCGTTGTTGGGGATGATCCTGCGGGCGCTGGCCCGGGGCGAGGCCGGTCCCGAGGTCGAGACCGCGATGCATGAAGACCTGCTCACCCTCGCCCGCGCCCTCTGCGCCCGGCCCTGAGACGGCTGTCTCAGGGGCATCCGGTCGCCCCTCCATCACATCCGGATCGTGCCCACGGCACACCCCCGCCCTCCCGGGCGATGCCCCCCATGAAAAACGCCGCCCCCGGGTTTCCGGGGGCGGCGCGGGTCCGATGCGGAGGGGCCGGACGGCCCCGCCGATCGCAACGTCACGGCTCGAGGCTGACCGCGATGAAGCGCAGCTCGCCGCGCGACGACACCAGCAACAGCACCGACTTGCGGCCCTGCTCGCCGGCCTTCTCGACCCGCGTCTTGACCTCTTCGGGGCTGGACACCGCCTCCTGCGCCACTTCGACGATCACGTCGCCCGGGCGCAGGCCCTTGTCGGCGGCCGGACCGGCGGCGTCGACGCTCTCGACCAGCACGCCCTCGACCTCGTCGCCGAGGCTGAATTCGGCGCGGCCCTGCGGGTCGATCGCCTTCAGGGTCATGCCGAGCGCTTCGGTCGCCTGGGCCTCGGCGGCGGCAGGCGCGTCGGCGGAGGCGTTCACCACCGGCGCGTCCTCCTCCAGCAGGCCGAGCGTCACGTCGACCGTCTCGATGTCGCCCTTGCGCCAGACCTGCACCGGCACGCTCTTGCCGGCCTTGGTCTCGGCCACCATGCGGGGCAGATCGCGCATCGCCTCGACCTCGCGCCCGTCGAACTGCAGGATCACGTCGCCGTTCTGCAGGCCGCTCTTCTGGGCCGGCCCGTCCTCGATCACCGAGGAGATCAGCGCGCCCGAGGCCTTGTCGAGCCCGAGGCCTTCGGCGATGTCGGGCGTAACCTCCTGGATCGACACGCCCAGCCAGCCGCGCTTGGTGGACCCGAACTCCTGCAGCTGGTCGACCACGTTCTTCACGATGGCCGACGGGATCGAGAAGCCGATGCCGATCGACCCGCCCGACGGCGAGATGATCGCGGTGTTCACGCCCACCACCTGTCCGCTCATGTCGAAGAGCGGCCCGCCCGAGTTGCCGCGGTTGATGGCGGCGTCGGTCTGCAGGAAGTCGTCATAGGGCCCGGCGTTGATGTCGCGGTTGCGCGCCGAGATGATGCCGGCCGAGACCGAGCCGCCGAGGCCGAACGGGTTGCCGATGGCCAGCACCCAGTCGCCGACGCGGGCATGGTCGCTGTCGCCGAAATTCACATGATCGAGCGGGTGGTCGGGCTCGACCTTCAGCAGCGCCACGTCGGTCTTGGGGTCGGTGCCGATCAGCGTGGCGGTCAGCGAGCGGCCGTCGGAGAAGTTGGCCTTGATCTCGTCCGCGCCGTCGATGACGTGGTTGTTGGTGACGATGTAGCCGTCGGCCGAGATCACGAAGCCGGAGCCGAGCGAGCCGCGCGGACGCGCAGGCGCTCCGCCGCCGCCGCCGGGACCGTTCTCGCCGAAGAGCTCGGGGAAGAGCTCCCGGAACGGCGAGTTCTCGGGCAGGTTCGGGCCGAGGGGCCGGTCGGGCTTGGCCACCTTGGAGGTGGTGGAGATGTTGACCACCGCCGGGCTCAGCCGCTCGGCGAGGTCCGCGAAGCTCGCGGGCGCGCCGGCGGGCTGCGGCCCGCTCAGCTGCTGGCCGGTCGAGGGCGGCGTCGCGCTCTGCTGCGCATTGGCCGCGGGGGCGGGTTGAAAGGCGAGCAGCGCGCCGGCGGCGACGGTGGCGAGGGCGAACGTCGCCGTCAGGGGACGCCGGCGCACCGGGTTGGGATGGATCTGCAAGTGTTCGGTCCTCCAGCTTGTCCGGCGGCCAGGATGCGGCGTCGGGCCCGGATGGGCGGGGCGTCGCGCGAGGGGGCCTGCCGGTCGATCAGGTCCGCGCCGTAGATGTGGTTTATTCGCCACGACGCAACCTTGGCGCGCCCATATGCCGTCACAACGTCGGGATCGGCGGTGAAGTTTCTTCCTGCGGAGGGCGATTCGGCGGCGGTCGCGCGCCGGCCGGGGACGGCTTTCCGCCGGGTCCTCCCCCCGCAAGCGGGCGCGGGAGGCGGCGGCGCAAGACCTGCGCCGCCCTAATGCGCCAGCGCCAGCAGCCCCACGCCGAGGGCTGCGGCGAAGAGGCCCGCCAGGCGAAGACGCTCCGAGCCCATCACGCGCATGGTCTCCAGCAGCCGCTCCATCCGGTCGGGGGCGATGGCCAGCAAAAAGCCCTCGGCGGCCAGAATGGCGCCGAGGGCGAACAGCAGGTCGCGCATCTTCGCGCGCCCGCCTTACCGGGGCGGCGCCGGGGCGTCCGGCGACTGGGGCAGGAAGTAGCGGAAGAACTCGCTGTCCGGCGAGATCACCATCGACGTGTTCGACCCGGTCATCGAGACCTCGTAGGCCTTCAGGCTCCGGTAGAAGCTGAAGAACTCCTGGTCCTGACCGAACGCCTCCGCGAACACCTTGTTGCGCTGGGCGTCGGCGCCGCCTCGGATGATCTCGCTTTCCTTGCGGGCCTGCGAAACCAGCTCGATCGCCTGACGGTCGGCATTGGCCCGGATCCGCTGGGCCGCCTCCTCGCCGCGGGCCCGCTCGTCGGCGGCTTCCCGCTCACGCTCGGCCTGCATGCGCTGGAAGGTGGCCTGCAGGTTCTGCTGCGGCAGGTCCACCCGGCGCAGCCGCACGTCGACGATCTGAACGCCCAGGTTCTGGGTCTGCGCCCGCGCCGTGTCGCGGATGCGGATCATCAGCGAGGACCGCTCGTCCGACAGGATGACGTCCGAGGTGACCGAGCCCAGCACTTCGCGCAGGCTCGCGTTCAGCACCCGTTCCAGCCGCGGCAGGGCGGCCAGCTCGTTCGACACCGCCTGGCGGAAGCGGACCGGATCGGTGATCCGCCAGCGGGCGAAGGCGTCGACCACCAGGCGGCGGTCGTCGATCGGCGTCACCTCCATCTCGCCGCCTTCCAGCGGCAGGATCCGGTCTTCGTAGTAGACCACGTTCTGCACCAGCGGGATCTTGAAGTAGAGCCCGGGCTGCCGGTAGCCCTCGGTCTCGCCGACCACCTGGCCGAACTGGAGCTTGAGGGCCTGCTGACGTTCGTCGACGATGAACACCGAATTGATCAGCACGAAGATCGCCACCGCGAGGACGACCAGAAGAATCGGAAGTTTCCGCATCACTGAGTCCCCCCCTTGCGAAGCTGATCGAGCGGCAGGTAGGGCAGCACCCCGCCGCCCCCTGATCCGTCGCCGTTTCCGCCGACCCCGTCCTCGATCATGATCTTGTCGACGTCGCCCAGCACCTTCTCCATCGTCTCGATGTAGAGGCGCTTGCGGGTCACGTCCTCGGCGTTGCGATATTCGGCCAGAATCGACAGGAAGCGCGCCGCCTCGCCCTGCGCGTCGTTGACGGTCTGGGCGTTGTAGGCTTCCGCTTCCTGCACCAGCTGGGCCGACTGGCCGCGGGCTTCGGCCAGCGCCCGGTTGGCGTAGGCTTCGGCCGTGCTCTCGGACCGCACGCGGTCCTGTCCGGCGGCCTGCACGTCGCGGAAGGCGTCGATGACCTCGCGCGGCGGATCGGCCTTGTCGAAGTTGACCCGAACGATGTTCACGCCCGACTCGTAGCCTTCCAGCGTCGACTGGATCAGCGCCTGCACGTCCTGGCTGACCACGGCGCGGTCGCGGTTGAGGATCGGCGACAGCTCGGACCGGCCGATCACCTCGCGCATCGCCGCTTCCGACACCGCGCGGATCGTCGCCTCGGGCTCGGCCAGGTTGAACAGGAACCGCGCGGGATCCGCGATGTTCCACACCACCTGATAGTCGACGTCGATGATGTTCTCGTCGCCGGTCAGCATCAGCCCCATGTCGGACTGCCGCGAGCCGGCCGAGGACCGGACATCGTTCTGGCCGATGTTGATCACGTTTTCACGGGTGACCGGCAGCACCACATGGGTGACCACGGGCCAGGGGGCGAAGTTCAGGCCGGGCTGGCCGATGGCCGAGAATTCGCCGAACATCAGCTCGACCGACTGCTCGGAATTGTCGACCGTGTAGAGCGAGGCCGCGAGCCAGGCCGCGGTTGCCGCGAGGCCAGCCACGATCCAGCCGACGCGTCCGATCTCGGGCAGGCCGGAGCCGCCTCCGCCGCCGCCGCCGCGACCACCGCCGGATCCGCCGCCGCCGAAGATGACCTTCAGCCGATCGCGACCCTGGCGCAGAAGCTCGTCCATGTCCGGACCCTGATCGCCGCCCCCGCCGCCGCCGCCTTTGCCGCCGCCGCCCCAGGGACCGCGGTCGCCCGAGCCCGAATTCTTGTCCTTGCCCCCGTTGCCCCAAGGGCCGCCGGAGTTGTTGCTGAAGGGCATGAGTGTGATCGTCCTCCCGGAAAGTCCAACGGCGCAGACCGCCGTCGAAATGTGCGTGTCAGGCCGTCGCGGTCAAGAGCCGGCGGCCATGGAGGCGGCGGGCCCGACGGTGCGGACAGGCTCGCGCAGGGTGACCAGCTCTTCCGCCGCCGTGGGATGCACGGCGACGGTGCGGTCGAAATCCTCCTTGGTGGCGCCCATCCTCAGCGCCACGCCGGCGAGCTGGATCATCTCGCCGGCCGCGTGGCCGACGATATGGCAGCCCAGCACCTTGCGGCTGGCCTTGGCGACCACGAGCTTCATCAGCATCCGCTCGTTCCGCCCCGACAGCGTGTGCAGCATCGGGCGGAAGGCGGTGCGGTAGATCTCCACCGTCTCGCGGGACGAGGCCTGCTCCTCGCTCTCCCCGCAAGTCCCGATCTCGGGCTGGGTGAAGACCGCTGTGGGGATCTGTTCATGGTCGGCCGCAGTGGGAACCCCGTCGAAGACGGTGCGCACGAAGGCCGCGCCCTCGCGGATCGCCACCGGGGTCAGCGCGACCCGGTCGGTGACGTCGCCGACCGCGTGGATCGAGGGGCAGGAGGTGGCCGAATACGCATCCACCTTCACCTCGCCCTTGGGGCCGAGCTCGACGCCCGCCGTCTCCAGTCCCAACCCCTTGGTGTTGGGCCAGCGGCCGGTGGCGTAGATCACCGCGTCCGTCTCCAGCCGCTCGCCGCGTTCGAGCACGGCGACGAAACAGCCGTCGTCGGTTCGCTCGATCGCCGCGACATCCGTATCGAGCCGGACGCCGACGCCCTTGGCGATCATCTCGTCCTGCACGAAGGCCGCGACCTCGCCGTCGAAGCCGCGCAGGATGCGCGCGCCGCGGTAGATCTGGGTGACCTCGCAGCCGAGCGCGTTGAGAATGCAGGCGAATTCGCTGGCGATATAGCCGCCGCCCACGATGGCGACCCGCGCCGGCATGGTGCGCATCTCGAAGAGATCGTTCGAGGTCAGGGCATGATGCGCCCCGGGGAAATCGGGCACGAAAGGCGCGCCGCCGGTGGCGATGAGGATGTGCCTGGCCGTGACTTCGCGGCCGTGGTTCTCCAGCCGCACCGAATGCGGGCCGGTGACCGTGGCGCGGGTGCGGTGCAGCTCGACGCCGGCCGTCTCGAGGTTGCGGGCGTAGATGCCTTCCAGACGGGCGATCTCGGCGTCCTTGGCGGCCATGAACCTGGTCCAGTCGAAGGACCGCTCGCCCACCGTCCAGCCATAGCCCTCGGCGTCCTCGAACGCCTCGGAGAAGCCCGACGCGTAGACCATCAGCTTCTTCGGCACGCAGCCGCGGATCACGCAGGTGCCGCCGAAGCGATGCTCCTCCGCCGCCGCGACCCGGGCGCCGCCCTGGGCCGCCATGCGCGCGGCCCGCACCCCGCCGGAGCCCCCTCCGATCACGAAAAGGTCATAGTCGTAGGTCATGCGCCTTCTCCCTGTCCGAGGTCCCGCCGCCCCTGCTGCGCCGTCCCCGCCCGTCCGGCCGGATCCCGACCGGACGCAGCTTCGATTATGGCCGCGACGAACCCGGTCCCCGTCCTATCTGGGGCGCGGGGCCCCGATTGTAACCCGCCCGGCCGAGAACGCCCGCACCGACCGCCGCTTTTCCGCCCCGTTCCGACCCCCGATCACGGGCGCCGGAGCGGAAGTTCACGCATCCTCTTCTTCGTCCTCGTCGTCATCGATCGACAGCATCTCGGTGGTGCCGTCCTCGTAACCCACGATCACCGCGTCGGCGACGTCGACGAAAAGCCCCGTCTCCACCACGCCCGGGATCATGTTCAGCGACAGCGCCAACTCATCCGCGTCGCCGATGCGGCGCAGGTGGCAGTCGATGATGAAATTGCCGTTATCGGTGACGTAGGGCTCGTCCTTGTCCATGCGCAGGGTGGCGATCTTGCCCTCCACGTCCATGTCCTCGAGCGTCTCCTCGACGATGGCCTTGGTGGTCTCCCAGCCGAAGGTCGCGATCTCCACCGGCAGCGGGAAACCGCCCAGATGCTCGACCTGCTTGGAGGCGTCGGAGATCACCACCATCCGGTCGGAGGCGGTGGCCACGATCTTCTCCTGCAGCAGCGCCCCGCCGCCGCCCTTGATCAGGTTGAGATCGGGATCGAATTCGTCCGCCCCGTCGACGGTGAGGTCGAGCCAGCCGGCCTCGTCCAGCGTCACCACCTTGAGCCCCGCGGCCTGGGCCTGGCGCGCGGTGCGCAGGCTGGTGGGCACGCAGACCAGGTCCAGCCCCTCGGCCTTGGCGCGCTCGGCCAGCAGTTCGACGAACCATTTGGCGGTGGACCCGGTGCCGAGGCCCAGCTTCATGCCGTCCTCCACCAGGGCCACGGCGGCCTTCGCGGCGGCGCGCTTGGCGATTTCCTTGCGATCGAGACTCATGGCCGGGGCTCCTCCCTTGCGCCTCGCGCCGCCGCGGTCCGGGGGCGCGACAGCGCGGCCCGGCTCGGGACGGGAGCGGCCCATGGCCGACTCGGGCTTTCGTTTAATACGGTTCGGGTCGCGAGGCCACCGTCGGAGCGGGCGACCGGGCCCGCGCGCGGCCGCGACGGACGGCGGGGTCTTCAGAAGGATGCAAGAGATGGTCACGCGGCATCGCAAACTTGACAGGCAGGGCCCGCGAACCCCGCCGCCCGCCGCGCAGGCGGCGCGAT
>NZ_JBSRTQ010000060.1:0-23779 GCF_055129145.1 Albimonas sp.
CCGCCGCCGCGACGCCGGTCGCGCGGCCCGGCCGCCCGCCCGCGGTCCCCTTCGCCATTGCGCCGACGCCGCCCGGCCCCCTAGACTGGCCCAAACGGGAGCCCCCCATGAGCGAACCGGTCGAACCGCTGCGCATCACGCCGACGCTGCTCTTGCGGGCCTACGCCGCCGGCGTGTTCCCCATGGCCCAGAGCGCCGACGCCGACGATATCTTCTGGGTCGATCCCAAGCGCCGCGGGATCCTGCCCCTCGACGGCCTGCACGTGCCGCGATCCCTCGCCCGCACGCTGCGCCGCGGCGGGTTCGAGGTCGCCATCGACCGCGATTTCTCAGCCGTGCTCGACGGCTGCGCCGGGCGCGAGGAGACCTGGATCAATCCCGAGATCCGCGAGCTCTACGGCACGCTCCATCGCCTCGGCTACGCGCATTCGGTCGAGGTGCGGATGGACGGCGCGCTGGTCGGCGGCCTCTACGGCGTGCAGCTCGGCGCCGCGTTCTTCGGGGAGAGCATGTTTTCGCGCCGCACCGACGCCTCGAAGATCGCGCTGGTGCATCTGGTGGCGCGCCTGCGCGCCGGCGGCTTCAGCCTGCTCGACACCCAGTTCGTCACCCAGCATCTCAGGAAGCTCGGCGCGACCGAGGTCGACCGCGACGTCTACCATGCGATGCTGCAGACGGCGCTGAAGACCCCGGCCGACTTCTATTCCTTGCCCGACGCGCCCGACGCGGCGCGGGTGCTGCAGCTTTCCACCCAGACGTCGTAGCGGGCGTGGTCCAGCGCCGACAGCGCCGGGGACGCCGCGAACATCCAGCCCTCGAACCGCGGCGCGTCCTCGCGCAGGTCGCGGATCGCGAGATAGGCCACCGCGTCGCCGCGATCGTCGCCCACCGGGACCCGGCAGGCCTTCAGCGCCAGCTCCAGCCGGGCCTCGACCAGGGTCTCGCCGGCGTCCATCTCCAGCGTCTCCACCTGGCCGGTCATCTTGTCGAGCATCCGAAGGCGGGCGTGGGAAGCCTCGACCATGTCCTGACGCGGCAGGGTCGGCGGCTCGTATTCGCGCAGCCGGCCCTCGGCATCGCGGGGGACCTCGCGGAAATTCTCGCTCAGCGCGCCGCGCCGGGGCGCGTCGGAACCGAGCCCGTCGCCCGAGGCCTGGGCCAGCGCCAGCGCCGGGACCGCCGACAGCAGCGCCAGCGACGCGCAGAGCAGGCGGCGCAGGCCGGGCACGGTGCGCGGATGACGGATCATGACGACGCCTCCCGGGATGCCCCGCCGCCCGCCAGCCGCGCCCGGAAGCGCAGCCGCACGTAGTCCGCGGTCCAGTTTCCGCCGGCGTCGCAGAGCGCCGGGCGGGCGAGCGCCGCCACTCGGGCGCGGGCGGCTTCGCGCCTTGCCTCGGGCAGTTTGGCGAGCGCAGGGGCGGCCAGGGTGGCCAGCCATGCCTCCATCCCCGCCGCGACCGGGGTCGGGCGGGGGATCAGCTCGATCCGCTCCACCACGAAGCCCGCCGCCTCCAGCAACCCGGTCTGCTCGGCCGGCGAAGGAAAGAACCAGATGTCGTGCAGGGTGGTCTCGACGCCCTCGTCCGCCAGCACCGCGATCAGCGCGGTGCGGATCGCGGCGACGTTGCCCATGCCGCCCTGCTCGGCCACGAAGCGTCCGCCCGGGCGCAGGGCGCGGGCGACGCCGGCGAGCACGGCGGCCGGGTCGGTCATCCAGTGCAGGGCGGCGTTGGAGAAGACCGCGTCGAATTCGGCCGCGAAGGGCAGCGCCGCGCCGTCGCCCAGCCGGGCGTCCAGACCCCGCGCCCGCGCCGCCGCCGCCATGTCGGGCGAGGCGTCGAGCCCCACCACCTCGGCCCCCGCGGCGACCAGCGCCTCGGTCAGCGCGCCGTCGCCGCAGCCGAGATCGAGAATCCGCTCGCCCGGCGCCGCATCCAGAAGCGCCACCACCGGCGCGCCCAGATCCGACACGAATCGCGCGGCGGCCGCGTAGTCCGACGCGGACCAATGGTCGGGACGGACGTCCTCGACCGGCTCGGCGGGAGGGCGGCTCACTGGCTGGTCGACCCGGCCGAGGAGATGGCCCGCCCGACCAGGTCCATGAGATCCACCGACCCCTGCGTGAACATGATCTCCTCGCCGGGCGCGAGCATGATGTCCGACGCGCCGGGGGTGACCGAGACGTAGTTGCCGCCGAGCAGCCCCTCGGCCGCGATGGCCGCGTCGCTGTCGTCGGGCAGCTTGATCGCATCGTCGATGGCGAGGGTGACCTGCGCCCGGTAGGTCTTGGGGTCGAGCGTCAAGCCCGACACCGCCCCGACCTTGACGCCGGCGATGCGCACATCGGTGCCCACCGACACGCCGACCGCCTTGCGGAAGCCGGCCGTGATCTCGTAGCGGGAGCCGCCGGGGCCCGAAATGTCGGCCGTCTGCGCCGCATAGGCGATGAAGCCCGCCGCGGCCGCCAGGACCGCCGCGCCGATGAGGGTTTCGGCTGCGCTGCTCGCCATGCTTCGTCCTTCAGTCCGCGCGGAACGGGATCCGCGCCCTCGTCGTGATCGCGGCGCTGGGCCGCGTTCTGCTCATGTCGTCGGGCCGCGCCGCCTGGATCCAACGCGGCATGCGGCCGGTTCAGTCGCCGCGCGGTGCGGGTGATCGAACCGCGCGGCCCGCGAACCGGAGTCGCCGCCGAGCCTCCCGCGCGCACCCCATGCAATCTTTCGACCGTCTGTCCGGGCGACGGGGCGATCGTCCGAGCATGGTCGGCGACGCGCGCCTTGTCACCTCACCTTGCAGCGACGCAAGGGCGCGAACACGGCGAGGTCGGGGCGTCGCGAGGGCGGGCCGGGGGCGCTTTCGCCCGCCGGGGTCGCCTCACTCCGGCGCCCAGGCCTCGTAGTCGCCCGAGACCCGCGGCCGCGACGCGGGGCTCAGCACCGAGCCTGGCGGGTGATAGGCGGCGGCGGTGCCGGTCATGTTGGGGATATGCGGCTTCTCCCAGGCCTGACGCTTCAGCGGCGCCTCGGTCGGGGGCAGATCATAGGTGAAATGCAGCCAGCCATGCCAGTCGGCGTTGACCGACGAGGCTTCGGTCTCGCCCTTGTAAAGCACCCAGCGGCGCTTGCCGTCATGGGTGCGCCAGTAGGTGTTGCCCATCTCGTCCTCGCCCACCTTCGTCTGCCTGGAGACGAAGAAGCGCGTCAGGAGGGGAGCGCCGTTCCACCAGGTGAAGATGCTCTTGAGCGTATCGATCATCGCGGCCTCGGCATGATTGTCGGCGGTCTTTTAGCATGGAATGCGCCCGCGTCCATCAACAGCGCCGCGGCGCAGCGACGCCCACGGCGACGGAGGTTCCGCCTCTTCCCCGGCGCGGGGCGCGCGCCCCCTGTCGCCGCGGCTCTCAGGCGCAGTTCGCATCCGGCCTCGCCATCGCCCCATCCGTGCGCCATAAATCGGCCCCGAGCCCAGACCAGACCCCAAGTCCCCACGGACCGCACCGGAGCCCATGACGATGACCAAGCCGCTTCCCGCCGTCGCCCCCAACACCTGGGACGAGCTGCGCGAGCCGATGATCACGCCCACCGGATTCCGCGAATACGACGCCCGCTGGCGGTTCCCCGACGACATCAACCTGCCCGGCATCACCGCGCTGGGCATGGGCATCGGCGCCCAGATGATCGAGTCGGGCGTGGCCCCGCGCATCGCGGTCGGCAACGACTACCGATCCTATTCGCTGTCGATCAAGAACGCGCTCTCCATCGGCCTGATGCAGGCGGGGATCGAAGTGCTCGACATCGGCCCCTGCATCACCCCGATGGCCTATTTCGCCCAGTTCCACCTGGACTGCGCGGTCGCCATGGTCACCGCCTCGCACAATCCCAACGGCTGGACCGGCGTGAAGATGGGTTTTCACAGGCCCCTGACGCATGGGCCCGATGAGATGGCCCGCCTCAAGACCATCGTGATGGACGGACTCGCCAAGCCCGCGCCCGGCGGCTCCATCACCCGCGTCGACGGCGTCTTCGACGCCTATATCGACGACCTCTGCGGCGACTTCGAAATGACCCGCAAGCTGCGCGTGGTCTGCGCCACCGGCAACGGCACCGCCTCGGCTTACGCCACCAAGGTGCTGGAGCGGATCGGGGTCGAGGTCGTGCCGCTGCACACCGATCTCGACTACACCTTCCCCCATTACAACCCGAACCCCGAGGCCATGGAGATGCTCCATGACATGGCCGCGAAGGTGAAGGAATCGGGCGCCGACCTCGCGCTCGGCTTCGACGGCGACGGGGATCGCTGCGGCGTGGTCGATGACGAGTGCGACGAGATCTTCGCCGACAAGGTCGGGGTGATCATGGCCCGCGACCTGGCCCCGATGTATCCGGGCGCGACCTTCGTGGCGGATGTGAAGTCCACCGGTCTTTTCGCCTCGGACCCCGAGCTGCAGAAATACGGCATCAAGGCCGACTACTGGAAGACCGGCCATTCCCACATGAAGCGTCGCGTCGCCGAGATCGGCGCGCTGGCCGGCTTCGAAAAGTCCGGCCACTACTTCCTGGCCGAGCCGATCGGGCGCGGCTACGACGACGGGATGCGCGTGGCGGTGGAGATGTGCAAGGTCCTCGACCGCAATCCCACCAAGTCGATGTCCGATCTCAAGCACGCCCTGCCCAAGACCTGGTCGACGCCGACCATGTCGCCGTTCTGCCCGGACGGGGAGAAGTATCAGGTGCTGGAGCGGCTGCAGAAGAAGCTGGTGGAGCTGGCCGAATCCGGCGGCAAGCTCGCCGGCCGCGCGATCAAGGAGGTCATCACCGTCAACGGCGCCCGCCTGATGCTCGACAACGGCGCCTGGGGCTTGGTGCGCGCTTCGTCGAACACGCCCAACCTGGTGGTGGTCTGCGAGAGCCCCGAGTCCGAGGCCGAGATGCGGGCGATCTTCGCCGACCTCGACGCGGTGATCCGGACCGAGCCCTCGGTCGGCGACTACGACCAGAAGATCTGATGGCGACGGTCCTCATCGCGGGCGCAGGCCGAGGGATCGGCCTGCAGATGGCCCTCCAGGCGGCGGCCCGGGGCGACCGGGTCGTGGCCTGCCTGCGCGACCCGGCCGCCGCGCCGGCGGAACTCACGGCCTGCGCGCAGGTCGAGTCGCTCGACGTCGCCGACCCCGCCTCCTGCGCCGCGCTGGCGGAGCGTCTGGCCGGCCAGCCCCTCGACCTCATCGTCTGCAACGCCGGGATCTATCTTGGCCGCGGCAAGCTCGGCGACCCGGTGTTCCCGCCCGAGGCCTGGGCGCAGAGCTTCGCGGTCAACGTCATGGGCGTCTTCCAGGTGATCGAGGCGCTGGTTCCCCTTCTCCGCCGCCCGGGCGGCCGGATCGGGGTGGTCTCCTCCCAGATGGGCTCTTCCGAGCGGGCCAAGGGGGGCGGCTACATCTACCGCGCCTCCAAAGCCGCCGCGACCAACCTCGCGCGCAACCTCGCCACCGATCTGGCGCCCGAGGGCATCGCCGTCGGCGCCTACCACCCGGGTTGGGTGCGCACCGACATGGGCGGATCTTCCGCCGACATCTCCCCCGAGGAAAGCGCCGCGGGCCTGCTCGCCCGCTTCGACGCGCTGGGACCGGAGACGACCGGCGCGTTCGAGATGTATGACGGGACCAAGATGCCGTTCTGAACGGGTGCGAACGGTCCGGGCGCGTGGGGGTCTTCGCGGCCGGGCAAGGCGGGCTCGCGCCCGCCCTACGCGCCACGGCGCCGTCGCCGTCGCCGTCGCCGTAGGGCGGGCGCGAGCCCGCCGCTCCCCGCATCAAGCCCTGGCGCGCCTCAGGCGGTTCCGCCCTGCGAGGACAGAAGCGACGGATCCACGCCGATCTTGCGCATCGCGCTCGCCCATTTCCCCTCGTCCTCGTCGCCGAACACCAGCTCCGCGTCCGACGGGCAGGTCAGCCAGCCGTTGGCCTGCAGCTCCGCCTCCAGCTGCCCCGGCGCCCAGCCCGCATAACCCAGCGCCAGCACCGCCTGACGCGGCCCGCGCCCGGCCGAGATGTCGCGCAGGATGTCCACCGTCGCGGTCAGCGCCAGCCCCCGCGGCAGGGGCTTGGTGGCGCCCGGCGCCTCCCAGTCGTCGGAATGCAGCACGAAGCCCCGCGCCCGCTCCACCGGTCCGCCGAAATGCACACGCACGTCGCCCGTCTGTTCGCCGGGGCTCACCCCCACCTGCCGCAGCAGGTCCGAGAAACTCAGCCCGGTGGCGCGCTTGTTCACGATCAGCCCCATCGCCCCCTCGTCGCCATGGGCGCAGAGGAAGATCACCGACTGGGCGAACCGCGGATCGCCCATGCCCGGCATCGCCACCAGCAGCTCGCCCTCCAGCGGCCCGGGTTCGGCCAGGGCCGGTGCGTCGGGGGCCGGCGGATCGAACGGCGCGCCTGCGGGAGGGTCTGAATTGGGCATCATGGAACGGATGATGGACCTCCCCCAGCGCCCGTTCAACGGGATATCGTGAAAAACAACCGTTCGACCGGCGATCTCGGAGCCCGCCCGCTCGACGGAGGAACCAGGGCTCCGCCGTTTTCGTCCCCGGATCGCCAAGGCCGTCCTGCAGCGGGCCCGTCCCACGCCCGGTTCGCCGGAACGTGACTTCGGCCCGCGCCCGGGGCGCGCTAAGGGAGTGGGCATGATCGCAGCCAAGCCCTCTTCCGCCCCGCCGCCGGCCGATTCCGTCGGTCGCGCGTGCGGTCGCCCCGGCCCCGGCGAGGCCGGCCTGCGCCGACGCGCCGCGCTCGGCCTCGCCGCCCTGCTGACCGCGAGCGTCGCCACCCCGGCGCCGGCAGGCGGCGGGCTGCTGGCGACCTGGCGCGTCGCCCCGGCCGCCCCCGCGCCCGTCGCGGCGCAGGCCGAAGGCCAGCGGTCGCGCACCGCCCTGCTCGCCGGCTGGCCCACGCCCGAAGGCGCCCGCGTCGCCGGTCTCAGCATCGCGCTCGACCCCGGCTGGAAGACCTACTGGCGCGTGCCCGGCGACGCCGGCATCCCCCCCGACTTCGACTGGACCGGGTCGCGGAACGTCGCCGCGCTCGCCGTGCGCTGGCCCCGCCCCCATGCTTTCGAAAGCTTCGGAATGCTCACGTTGGGCTACAAGGGCGGCGTGGTGCTGCCGCTGGAGGTGACGCCGGTCGACCCCGCGCAGTCGGTCACCCTGCGCCTCAGCTTCGCTTATGGCGTCTGCTCCGACATCTGCATGCCGGAGATGGTCGAGATGGTCCTCGACCTGCCCCGCGCGATCCGCGCCGACGGGGAACCGATCCGCGCGGCGCTGGCCGATCTGCCTCGCCCGGCGGCGGCGGTGGGCGCAGCCCTCACCGATTGCGGCCTCAGCGTCACCGGCCCGCTGATCGGGGCGGAAGGCGGGGCCCGCGTCGACCGCAGGCTGGAAGCCGACCTGCATCTCGAAGGCCCGCTCTCCGAGCATGCGGTGGCGGTGGTGGAGGGGGACGAGCCCGGGCTATTCGCCCCCGCCAGCCTCGCGCCCATGCCGGGCGGGCTGCGGCTCGCCGCCCGAATCTCGCCCGGCGCCGGGACCTGGATCGACCGCGACGCGATCACCGTGACCCTGATCGAACCCGACCGCGCCACCGTATTCCAGGGCTGCCGCTGAACGCGCCACGCGAACGACGCAACAAAATTACGACCCGATGCCGTCGAATCGCACTATCTTGCGCAAGATAGTTGCGCGTTAACGCAGCTCGCGCTATGTGCATGTGCAGCACGCGGGGCCGAATCCGGCCCCCGCAGGACCGGAGCGCGACATGTTGGACAACCTCCCCCGCGGCACGATCTGCATCGAGGACATCGAGATCGGCATGTCCCGCTACCTGCTCAAGACCATCACGGACCGCGATATCGAGCTGTTCGCCGAGGTCTCGACCGACCGCAATCCTGTGCATCTCGACGACGCCTACGCCCAGGACACCATCTTCGGCGGACGCATCGCCCACGGGATGCTGACCGCCGGCCTGATCTCCGCCGTGATCGGCGAGCAGCTGCCCGGCCACGGCACGGTCTACATGGGCCAGACCATGAAATTCCTCGCGCCCGTCCGCCCCGGCGACACGGTGGAGGCCCGTGTCACGGTGCGCGAGATCGAGCACGCCAAGCGCCGCGTCACCCTCGATTGCATCTGCAGCGTCTCAGGCAAGCCGGTCCTGAAAGGCGAGGCGCTGGTCCTCGCCCCCTCCGCCAAGTTCGACTGACGCGGGGGCCCTGCGCCCCTCCGCCCGCGGCCCCGTCCCGCGAAAAGGCCCGCCGGCGCCCCCGGCGGGCCTTTCGATTCAGCCCCCCGCGCCGCTTCGCGCAGGGTCGGACGCAGGGGCGCCCTTGATTGCGCCGGCCCCGTGGGCGATAGGGTCGGGACAACGGGCGGGGCCTGCGCCCTTCGCCCTCCGCCAAGTTCGAACATGGCCCGCGACCCCGCCCCGGCGGCGCGTCCGTCCGGGCCGGAAAAACCGGGGAGACGATGCGGATCATCCAGTCCGTGGCCGAGGTCCGGCCCGAGGACCGCGGCGCCTCCGCCGCCATGGGGAATTTCGACGGCGTGCATCGCGGCCACCGCTCGGTCATCGATCTCGCGCGGGCGCATGGCGCGTCGCGGGGCGCGCCGCTCGGCGTGGTGACGTTCGAACCGCATCCCCGCCAGGTCTTCGCCCCCGACGCCCCGCCCTTCCGCCTGATGAACGCGGCCTCGCGCGCGCATCGGCTGGAGCGGATCGGGGTCGACCTGCTGTTCCCGCTGCCTTTCGACAAGGCGCTGGCGTCGCTGGAAGCGGAGGTTTTCGCCCGCGACGTGCTCGCCCGCGGCCTCGGCCTGACCCATGTGGTGGTCGGCGAGGATTTCCGCTTCGGCAAGGCCCGCGGCGGCGACGTCGACGCGCTCGCCCGCTTCGGCGCGCAATACGGCTTCGACGTCACCGCCGCCCCGATGCTGGCCGGCGAGACGGCCGACGGGGACCGCGCCCGCGTCTCGTCCACCGCCATCCGCGAAGCGCTGGCCGCGGGGCACCCGCAGACCGCCGCCGAGATGCTGGGCCACTGGCACCGCATCGACGGGGTGGTGGCGCATGGCGAGAAGCGGGGCCGCGACCTCGGCTTCCCCACCGCCAATCTCGAACTCGAGGGGCTGCTGCTGCCGAAATTCGGCATCTACGCTGTGGAAGTCCAGGTGCTGACCGGGCCCCATGCCGGGACCTATGGCGGGGCGGCGAGCCTCGGCGTGCGGCCGACCTTCGGGACCTACGCGCCGAACCTCGAAACCTACATCTTCGACTTCTGCGGCGATCTTTACGGGGCCGAGATCTCGGTCGGCCTGATCAGCTACCTGCGCAACGAGCTGAAATTCGACGGGATCGCGCCGTTGATCGCCCAGATGGACGCAGACTGCGCGCTCGCCCGGACCCGGCTGGCCGAAAAGCGCGATCCGGTCTGATCCCGGGCCGGCGCGTGGGGTTCGGGGCCGCGTGGGTTCGGGGGCGTCGAAGCGGATTTGGGGGAGCGGAGGCTGGTCGGGGCGGCGAGATTCGAACTCGCGGCCTCCGGTTCCCAAAACCGGCGCGCTACCAGACTACGCTACGCCCCGACGCGCCCCGGATAGCCGAGCCCGGGCCGGCGCACAAGAGCGTGGGCGCAGGCCTGAGGCGAAGCGCGCAGGCTTCGTCAGCGCCAGCCTTCAGCAGGGCCAGTCGGCGTCCGATCCGAAGCCCGGATGACGCGCCACGGCGCCCATGCCGATGCCGTAACGCGCGGCCAGTCCGCCGTTGATCTCCAGCACCGCGCGCGCGTCCCCGTCCGAGGGCAGATGATCCTCGGAATAGGGCGTGGCCTCGGCGATGACGTTCAGCACGCGGCCGGCCGCATCCAGAAACACGAGATCCAGCGGCAGCGGCGTGTTACGCATCCAGAACACCACCGGCTGCGGCGGATCGAACAGGAAGAGCATGCCGTGCGATTGCGCCATCTCCTCGCGGAACATCAGGCCGCGGGCCCGCTCCTCGGGCTCGTCGGCGATCTCCACGACGAAACGCGCGGCCCCGTCGGGACCGCGCAAATCGATCTGGTCGTCGCGGCAGGGGCCGCCCTGCGCCTGCGCCTGCGCCGCGACGCCGAGGGCCCCCGCGGCGAGCAGAGCCGCGGCGAGCAGCCGGATCCGGGACGCCCGCCCCGGGCGCTCCGATCCGACCATGCCCGTTCCGAGGTTGTCGGATCCTGCGCCGGTCACGTGCGCACGACCTCCTCCCATCGGCAGATCTCGCCGGCCATGGCGCCGCGAGGCCCCGCGACCAGCCGCACGCAGAGCGCTTCGCCCGGCTGCAGATCCTGGAAGCCGTGGCGGCGCAGGGTCTCCATATGGACGAAAACGTCGGCCGGATCCCCGAACACGTTGAGGAACCCGAAGCCTTTCTGCTTGTTGAACCACTTGACGCGAGCCGCGAGGAACTCCCCCTCCGGCTCGGCCTCGGCCGCGATCTCGGTGGGACGGGCTTCCTTGGCTTCGGGGCTTTCCTCGACCTCCTCCGCCTCGGCCACCCCGACCACTTCGGTCGCCTGCAGGCCGCGGTCGCCTCGGACCACGGTGAGCGAAACGTTCGCGCCTTCTTCCAGATGCGTCA
Organism: Albimonas sp.; assembly: GCF_055129145.1. Classification (NCBI taxonomy): domain Bacteria; kingdom Pseudomonadati; phylum Pseudomonadota; class Alphaproteobacteria; order Rhodobacterales; family Paracoccaceae; genus Albimonas; species Albimonas sp. Next base: position 10,667 of record NZ_JBSRTQ010000060.1, read on the forward strand.
ATCCCGCCGCGCGAACGCACGCGGCATGGACCATGACGTCCGGGCCGCCCTCGACCGGAACGACGAAGCCGTAGCCCTTTTCGGCGTCATACCACTTGACCTTGCCGGTCACGAACCGGGACACCTTGATGACTTCCCCAGTCAAATACCTAACCCCAGACTCTGAACGTGCTTTACCCGTCGGTTGGATATACGTCATTCATATGACGTGCCGCAACAAAATGCGCATTTGCGCGCGCACGACGCTTCCCCCTGACCTAGATGGCTCGAAAATGCTGAAACGTCCACCTTTTCCGCTCGGGCTCGTCGCGACGGCGTTGACGCTGGCCGCCTGCACATCCGTTCAGAATCAGCCGGATTCGGCGGGACTTGCGGCGCGTTCGTTCATCTATGCACCAAGCTCGACCGCCGACCCGAGCCTGCGGACCGCCTCGGAGGACGGCGCGGCCGACGTGGCGCGCATCGCAGGGCGCATCGCGGAGGAACCGCATCCGACCTCCGGCGGCCGTCTGCGGCGGGTGGAAGGCGCCGCGGTCCCGCTGATTCATGATTCGCCCGAGGGCCGGGCCCTGAGCCTGTTTCCCGGCCCCGTGGCGCTCGCCGAGGGCGACCCGGCCGACCATTGCCCGGCCCGCGCCGCCGCCGCCGGGCCCGACCTCGTCACCGCGGCCGAGGGGGCGCTGCATTTCTGCCTGCTCGAACTTTCGGCCCTCGATCCGCCGGCCGCGCCGGATTGCGGCTGCCGGCTGCTCGCCGCCGGCGACCGGCTCTTCGCCCCGCCCTCCGCTTTCCGCTACGCGCCCGGGGTCTCGGCCCGGCTGGTGTCGCGCCAGGCGGGCATCGACCTCGCCATGGTCGCGGTGGAATCGCCCGACGGCCCCGACGACCGCCGCCTGCTGCTGCGCCCCACCCCCGGCGGCGCGCTGGCCGAGGCGCGGATCGCCGACGACGGCGTCGCCACCCTGACGCTGGACGGCGAGACCTGGACCGGCCGCGCCTTCGCCGAGGGCTTCGACCGCGGGCGGCGGCGCGAGCGCCTCTATCTCACCCGCGACGACGGCGCCCGCATGGCCCTGATCGTGGGCTGGGAGCCGGTGGCCTACGCGATGGAGCGCAAGCGCCTGCTCGCCTGGCCTGCCACCTGACCCCGCCCCACACCCAACGCCCCACTCCTGAACGCCGCGGCCGCGCCTCTTTAACCCTGCCGCCTTTGGGCCTAGCTTCGCTCCTGACCGACACCGGAGGCCGCATGTTCCAAAGCTTCGAGACCCAGGGCGACCGCGCCGCCGGACCCGCCCGCCTGGCCGCGCTGCGCGCCGAGATGGTGCGCGCCGGCGCCGACGGGTTCCTGATCCCCCGCGGCGACGCCCATATGGGCGAGACCGTCGCGCCGCGCGACCAGCGCCTGACCTGGCTGACCGGGTTCACCGGCTCGGCCGGGCTCGGCATCGCGCTGATCGACCGGGCCGCGGTCTGCGTCGACGGGCGCTACACGCTGCAGGTCCGCGACCAAGTCGACGGCGAAGCCTTCGACTATGTGCAGATCGAGACCCAGCGCCCCGAGGACTGGCTGAAGGCCACGCTGCGCCCCGGCCAGAAGCTCGCCTACGACCCGTGGCTGCACGGCCATGACGGGCTGGAATCGCTGCGCAAGGCCGCGGCCGCGGCGGGGGCCGAACTGATCGCCTCCGAAAACCTCGTCGACCGGATCTGGGCCGACCAGCCCGCCCCCCCGATGGGCGCCGTGGCGGTCCATCCCGAGGCGCTGGCCGGCGAAAGCTCCAGCGCCAAGCGCGCCCGGCTGGGGCGCGGGCTGGAGGAGGCCGGGCTCGACGCCGCCGTGATCACCCTGCCCGATTCCATCGCCTGGTTGCTCAATATCCGCGGCGCCGACGTGGCGCGCATGCCCGCGCCCCACGCCTTCGCCCTGCTGCGCCCGTCCGGCGAGGCCACCCTCTTCATCGCCGCCGCCAAGCTCTCGGACGAGGTGCGCACCCATCTCGGCAACCAGATCTCCATCGCCCCGCCCGAGGCGCTGGGGCCGGCGCTCGATGCGCTGGCGGGGGCGCATGTGCTGGTCGACAAGACCTCCGCCCCGGTCTGGGTCTCCCAGCGGCTGGAGGACGCGGGCGTCACGCTGGAGCGCGGCCAGGATCCCTGCATCCTGCCCAAGGCCCGCAAGACCGAGGCCGAGCTGAACGGCGCCCGCGAAGCCCATCGCCGCGACGGCGCGGCGCTCGCCCGCTTCCTGCGCTGGCTGGAGCTGACCGCGCCCGAAGGCGATCTGACCGAGATCGACGTGGTGCAGGCGCTGGAGGGGTTCCGGCGCGAAACCGGCCTGCTGAAGGATATTTCCTTCGACACCATCTGCGGGGCGGGGCCGGACGGGGCCATCGTGCATTACCGGGTGACCAAGGCCACCGACCGGCGGGTCGCGCCCGGCGACCTGGTGCTGGTGGATTCGGGCGCCCAGTATCAGGACGGCACCACCGACGTGACCCGGACGCTCGCCACCGGCCCGGTCCCCGAGGGGGCCGCCCGCGCCTTCACCCTGGTCCTGCGCGGCATGATCGACATCGCGCGCGCCCGCTGGCCCAAGGGGCTCGCCGGCCGGGATCTGGATGCGCTGGCCCGCGCCGCTTTATGGCGCGCGGGCCTCGACTACGACCACGGCACCGGCCACGGGGTGGGGGCCTATCTCGGCGTCCACGAAGGCCCCGCCGCGCTGTCGCGCCGGTCCGCCGTGCCGCTGGAGCCGGGCATGATCCTCTCCGACGAGCCCGGCTATTACCGCGAGGGCCATTACGGGATCCGCATCGAGAACCTGCTGATCGTCACGCCCCCCGCCATCCCCGAAGGCGGCGACCGCGAGATGCTGGGCTTCGAGACGCTGACCCTCGCCCCCATCGACCGCCGCCTGATCGAGCCCGCCCTGCTGGAGCCCGCGCAGCGCGCCTGGCTCGACGCCTATCACGCCCGGGTCGCGGCCGAGATCGCGCCCCTCCTCGCAGACCCCGCCGAGCGCGCCTGGCTGACCGCCGCCTGCGCCCCGCTCGCCGGCTGAGCCCGAAAGGCCTGACATGACCGACCCCGCTTCCGGCGCCGTCCACATCGTCCCCGCCCCCGGCATCCGCGTGGTCCGCGCCTGGGGCGCGGTGATCGCCGAGACCGCCCGCGCCCAGCGCGCCACCCTGCCCGGCGCCGAGACGCCGCAGGTGTGGTTCCCGCGCGACGATGCGGGCCTCACCTTCCTCGACGCGACCCAGACCACGGAGAACCGCCCCGGCCTGGGCCTGGTGCGGCTCTACGACATCATGGCGATGCAGGGCGCGATCCGCGGCGCCGCCTGGTCGCTGGAGACCCCGGAGCCGGGGGCCGAGGCGCTGGCAGACCATTTCGCCTTCGACGAGGAGCGGGTGACGGTCGAGCAGTTGTGAGGCCCGCTGGAGATCGACGCGACAGGGCGCCTTTCGCAGGGGCGGCCTCGACACGCGGCCCCGACGCCCGCGGCGGCGTCTAGTCCGGATCGTAGGGTCGAGCGACGCCCAGGGTCTCGCCCAGCCGAGCCCAGGTCGCCGCCTCGAACGCTTCCGGCCAGTCCACCCCGAGGGCGCGCGCGCGCCGCCGCGCACGAGGCAGATACGCCTGCGCATAGGCGAGATGCGCGGAGATCATCGCCTCACGTTCCGGAACGGCCGGCGGCAGCGCGGTGATCAGCGCCTTCTGTCCGTCGGTGATCAGCCGGTTCAGGTGCAGGATGCCGCCGCGATGCGGTGCGCCGGTTTCGTCGATCAGCAATTCCACCAGATAATTGCGCAGATGAAACACCCCCAGCACGCCGTTGATGTATTCCTGCCGGCCGGCCGCAAGGTGAAGCAGCCCGACGATCCTGATGAAGTCTTCGACCTGGCGTTTGAATTTCGACAGGTTCGGCGGGGCTTCGGGCATGACTTCGGGCAAACTGTCGTAGAGGCCATCGTGGTCGAACAAGGGCTTGAGCTTGTCCCGGGAATAGGCGCCCAGCTGGCCGGGCTTCAGGAGAAGCGCGTCGGTCCGGGTCCAGTCCGCGGTGATGGCGTTGATCAGCACCGGGATCGGGGTCCGGTCCCACCACAGGACGATGTCGCCGGTCTGGCTGACGGCGTTGCGCCAGATCTCCGCAAGCTGGTCCGTGGGACCGTCTTCACTGATCAGAATGAAATCGATGTCGCTGTAGGCGTCGGCCAGACCGTTTCCGAAACTTCCGCTGAGAAACAGCGCCCGAACGCTCGGCTCGCCGCTCAGCGCCTGGCTGATCGCGTCGATGACTTCGCTGTGGGTCATGACATCCGTCCGTATCGCGGCTGGGTCGGCTCGACTATGGGCGGCGTCGTCGCGCGGGTCAAATCGGCCGCCGGTCCGCCGGGCGGCGGCGACGACCTGGCGGCGGATCGGCGAGCCCCCCGAAACGCCGCGCGCCGCCGACCCTCTCGGGCCGACGGCGTCGGGGGAACTGCCATCGCTTTGCGCGCGGACGATCGGCGCGCGGTCGGTCAGACCGGCGGGCGGCCGCGGACGGCGCGGGCGATCAGGGCGATCAGGAACAGCGCCACGAAGACGAAGAACAGGATCTTGGCGATGCCGGCCGACGCGGCGGCGATGCCGCCGAAGCCCAGAACGCCGGCGATGATGGCAACGACCAGAAAAGTAAGAGCCCAACCCAGCATGTCGTATTCCTTTCGGTTTCGGTTCAGCGCGGTGGTCTCAACCGCTTCTGCTATCGAAACCTAAAATGCGCTGTGACCGCTTTGCGGCGAAGATGCGGAACATCGTGACCATCGCTCGATCATTTCAAGACGGGCCGGAGGGCGGCGGGCCGCTCAGGAATGCTCTTCATGGTGGGTCTCGATCAGGGCCCGGTTGAAGGCCTTCAGCGCGTCGACGTGAAAGAGCGCGCCGATCAGCTCTGGCTTGCCATCCGCCCCGGTCTCCACCACCGGGATCATGGTCAGGGCCGAAGAGGCCTCGAACATCGGCAAGGCGCGCTCCAGCGTGTCGCCGCGATCCAGCCGCGCCCCCTGCTCCACCAGCGCCCAGCAGGCGGTGTCGGACGCGCCGTCGTCCGCCCCGCGCGGGCGCAGCAGGTCGCGCACCGGGATGGTGCCGGGGATCCAGCTTTGCGGGCCGCCCGCGATCCGCACGTTGCGCCTGGCGAGCAGCGTCAGGAAGAAGCTCTTGTCCACGCAGCGCGACGAGACCACCGTCGCGGTCGACACCGAGGCGAGGATCGCCACCCCCGCCTGCCAGTCGCCGGTCAGCTCGAACACGATCATCGCGGTCGAGAGCGGCGCGCCGAGCACCGCCGCGGCGAAGGCCCCCATCCCGGCGAGCGCATAGAGCGACTCCGACCCCGAGACCGACGGGAAGACGTTCACCGCCACATGCCCGAAGGCGAGCCCGGTCATCGCGCCCAGCATCAGCGAGGGCGAGAACACCCCGCCCCCCATGCGTCCCGCCAGCGTGATGGCGAAGGCCATCGCCTTGATCACCGCGAACAGCACCGCGTCGCCGAATTCCAGGTCGCCCTGCAGGACGCGGCTCGTGGTCTCGTAGCCGACCCCGATGATGTGGGGGAACTGCAGCGCGATCAGCCCCAGGATCAGCCCCGACACGCCCGGGCGCAGCCAGCCCGGCATATGGGTGCGGGTCTGCACCTTGTCCCCGAAGCTCTCCGCCGCGAACACCGCCTTCATCACCAGCACCGCCGCCAGCCCGCACACGAGGCCGAGGATCAGGAAGGCCGGCAGCTCCTGGTAGAAGGCGAGGGAGTGGTCGGGCAAGCGGAACTCGGCGACATTGCCCATCTGCAGGCGCGAGATCACCGTGCCGGCGATGGCCGCGATCACGATGGGGGCGAAGGCGTGCAGCGCGAAATGGCGCAGCACCACCTCCATGGCGAAAAGCGCGCCGGCGATGGGGGCGTTGAAGCTCGCCGCCACCGCCGCGGCCACCGCGCAGCCCAGCAGGTCGCGCGCGGTGACCGGGGCCGCGTGGATGCGGTCCGACACCCAGGTGGAGATCAGCGAGGCGAGATGCACCACCGGCCCCTCGCGCCCGGTCGAGCCCCCCGTCGACAGCGTGATCATCGAGGCGACGGCCGAGGCGATGCCGGACCGGATCGGCACCCGCCCGTTGCGGAGCGCCGCGGCCTCGATCACCTGCGCGACCGACCCCGCCCGCCCGTCCGGCGTGAAAAAGTGCAGGATCACCCCCACCGCCAGCCCGCCCAGGATCGGCACGCCCACGATCACCAGCGGGTCGAGCCCGGTCAGCACGGTATGCAGCCGGTGGTCGTCCACCCCGTAGATCAGCGTCTGAATCGAGGAGATGGCGAGGCGGAAGCCGAGCGCCGCCGCCCCTCCGCCGATGCCGACCAGCAGCGCGATCAGCCAGAACTGCGCCTGCGAGGGCCCGTCCCGCCGCACCGCCCGCCAGCCCCGCGCCGCGTGGCCGCGCGCGAGGCCCAGCGTCAGGTCATGCCATCCACGCAGCCGCGTGGCGATCGAGGGCCGCTCGGCCATGGTCGGGAGCGTCTCCGCTAGGGGACCGGGGCTTGCGCCCCGGGGGGGAGGATCGGGGCTCGCGCCCCCCCGGTCTCAGCCTTTGCGGCGGATGCCGATGGCGGCGCCGGCGCGGTCCGGCCGGGGCAGGCCCGCCTGCGACTCGCCCAGCGCCCGGATCCGGGCCTGCGCCCATTCGGGATAGGCGACCGACTTGCGCGCGTCGAGGTCGACGTTGATCGACAGCGACTCGGAGATCGCGCAGAGCGACCCGTCCTTGTCCTTGAGCATCTCGCCGTAGAAATGCAGGCGCTTGGCGTCCCAGTCGAGCAGGCGATAGGCGCAGTGGAAGGCCTCGCCCTCCAGAAGCTCGCCGATGTAGTGCAGGGTCTGCTGGAGGATCATCGGGCCCATGCGGTCGCGCTTGGCGAAGGTCTCGCCGACGCCGAGGATCGGGCCGAAGATGTGTTCGGAGCTGACGTCGAAAGCCCTTGTGTAATAGGCGACGTTCATGTGGCCGTTATAGTCGATCCACTCGGGCGGCACGATCATCGTCGGGGTCAGGATCGGGGCGGCGTCGAAATCGGGGATCGGATCGCCGGGTCCGGGCGCGGTCTCGGCCGAGGGGTAGTTGACGGACATGGACGGGTCTCCTCCGGCGGGCCGCGCGGGCCAGGAGAGGCGTCGGCGGCGTGGCGTTTCTTGGCGGCGCGGTCCCGGTCGGGGGCCGCGTCGCGACGAGGTCCCAACATGACCCGGCGGAGGCGGGCTTGAAAAGGCGCGATGACGGGCGCGGGGTCGCATTGCCCGTCGCAGCCGCCCGACCGATGGTCGCCGACATGGTCCGTTCACGCCCTCCCTCGCCCGTTTCGCGCCGTCCGCTCCGGGCGGGCGCACGGCCGCGGTCGGGCCGGGGCCGGGGCCCTGGCGCGGTCTTCGCCGCGCTCGCAGCCCTGGTCCTGTCGCTGCGGGTGGTGGGCGCGGCGCTGGCGCTGGTCCCGGAGATCGGGGCGGGCGCCCAGGCCGGGCTGATCCCGATCTGCACCGGCACGGAGATCGTGTGGATCTCGCTGGCCGAGGCCGGCCCGGATTTCGAAGGCGCCCCCAGCTTTCCCGCCGGAGACGACGGCCACGCCCCCGACCCCTGCCCCTGGTTCGGGCTGGTCGCGGCGATGGCCGCCCCCGCCGCGCCCGAAGCGCCGCCGCGCCCCACCGTCTCCCACGCGCCGCCGCCCGCGGCCTCCCGCGCGGCGGCGCCTGCGCCCGCCGCCGCCTTCTTCCGGTCCCGCGCGCCGCCCGTCCCGGCCTGACGCGACCCCACCCCCCCTCTTTCACGGCCCACGCCCGCATCACGCGGCGCTGAGCCTGCGCATGGACGCTTCATGACCGACCTTCCCGTTTCCGCCCCGGCCGCGCGCCGGCGCACGGGCGACTCCGCCCTCTACCGCGCCGTCTGGCGCTGGCACTTTTACGCGGGCCTCCTGGTCCTGCCCTTCATGGCGCTGCTCGCCGTCACCGGCGCGATCTATCTGTTCAAGGACGAGATCAACGCCGCGCTGCATGCCGACCTGATGCAGGTGACGGCCGAGGCCGGGACGCCGCTCCCCCCCTCCGCCCTCGCCGAGGCCGCGCTCACGGCCTATCCGGGCACGCTGCGCGGCTACCGCGCCCCGTCCGCCCCCGACCGCTCGGCCGAAGTGCGGATCCGCGACGCGGCCGGCGAAAAACTCAACGTCTACGTGAATCCCTGGACGGGGCGGGTGCTGGGCGAGGCCTGGGACTCGGGCGCCCCGGGATCGACCGCCATGTGGGTGGTCCGAAAGCTGCACTCGCTCGATTACGTCGGCTGGTGGGGCAACCGGATGATCGAGGCCGTGGCCGGCTGGGCCATCCTCCTCACCCTCACCGGGGCCTATCTCTGGTGGCCGCGCGGCCGCGGCGTCGGGGTGCTGTTCCCGCGCCGGGGCGCGACCGGCCGGCCGTTCTGGCGCGACCTGCACGCCACCACCGGGCTCTGGGCCGGGCTGATCCTCGCCTTCCTCGCGCTCAGCGGCCTGCCGTGGTCGGGGTTCTGGGGCAAGCAGTTCTACGCCATCTCCTACGACCTCGGGCTCGGGATGCCCGACGGCTACTGGTCCGGCTACCCCAGCTCCGGCGTCCCGACCGGCGAGGCGCTCGACCGCGCGCCCTGGATCATGGAGCGGACCCCGATGCCCGTCTCCTCCCTCCCCGCCTCCGCCCCCGCGGCCGAGCGGGCGCCGGCGTCGCTGACCGGGATCGTGGCGCAGGTCGAGCGGCTCGGCGTCGCGCCTGGCTGGCAGCTCGACGCGCCCGGCGACGCGACGGGGGTGTGGACCGTCTCGGTCTATCCCGACGACATCGCGCAGGAGCGGGTGGTGCATTTCGACCAGTATACCGGCTCGGTGCTTTACGATGTCGGCTTCGCCGGCCTCGGGCCGCTGGGACGGGCCGCGGAATGGGGCGTCTCGGTGCATATGGGCCAGCGCTACGGGCTCGTGAACCAGCTGCTGTTGCTGGCGGTCTGCCTCGGCATCCTCGTGATGTGCGTGGCCGCGGCGACCATGTGGTGGAAACGTCGCCCCGCAGGCGGTCTCGGCGCCCCCCGCCCGCCCCGCGACTGGCGCGCGCCCCGCGCGGTGCTCGTCATCGGGCTGGTCTGCTGCGCGCTCTTCCCGCTGACCGGCCTGTCGCTGCTGGCGGTGCTCGCCATCGACCTCGTTCTGCCGTCCGGCCTGCGGGCGCGGGTCGCCTGATCAACCGGGGCGCGCGGCGACGCGCGCCCCGCCTGTCCCCCCCGCGCGCCTTTGCCCGCTGAACTTTCGCGCGCCGCGCCCATGCGCGCCAAAGCTTCCCCCCGGCCGCCCGCAGGACTAGGCTCCCCGCACGGGAGGACGCAAAATGACCATCGAGACCGCCATCGCCGCGCTGCGCGACCGCTTCGGCGACCGCCTGAGCACCGCGCAGATCATCCGCGAACATCACGGCCATGACGAGAGCTGGCACCCCGACGCCCTCCCCGACGCCGTGATCTTCCCCGAGACCACCGAGGAGGTCTCCGAGATCGTGAAGATCTGCGCGGCGGAGCGTTGCCCGATCACCCCCTGGGGCGTCGGCACCTCGCTGGAGGGGCACGCGCTGGCGGTGAAGGGCGGGATCAGCCTCGACCTCGCCCGCATGAACCGGGTGCTGGAGGTCCATGCCGAGGATATGGACGCCGTGGTCCAGCCCGGCATCACCCGCGAGGATCTCAACGCCTACCTGCGCGACACCGGCCTCTTCTTCTCGGTCGACCCCGGCGCCAACGCCACCCTCGGCGGCATGGCCGCCACCCGCGCGTCCGGCACCAACGCGGTGCGCTACGGCACGATGCGCGAGAACGTCATGGCGCTGGAAGCCGTCCTCCCCGACGGCCGCATCATCCGCGCAGGCTCGCGCGCCCGCAAATCCTCCACCGGCTACGACCTCAAGGGGCTGCTGGTCGGCTCCGAAGGCACGCTCGGCATCATCACCGAGCTGACCGTCCGCCTCTGGGGCCAGCCCGAGGCGGTGTCGGCGGCCACCTGCGCCTTCGAAAGCACCGAGGGTGCGGTCAACGCCGTGATCCAGACCATCCAGATGGGCATTCCGGTGGCGCGGATCGAGTTCCTCGACCGCCGCTCGATCAACGCGGTGAACGAATGGGGCAAGCTCGGCCTGCCCGACCAGCCGCATCTGTTCCTGGAATTTCACGGCTCGACCGCCGGCGTCGCCGAACAGGCCGAGACCTTCGGCGAGATCGCCGCGGACCATGGCGGCCTCGGCTTCAAATGGACCTCGAACGCGGAGGAGCGGGCGAACCTGTGGAAAGCCCGCCACAACTTCTTCTACGCCATCCGCGCGCAGCGCCCCGGCATGACCGGGATCTCGACCGACGTCTGCGTGCCGATCTCGCGCCTCGCCGAGATGCTGCTGGGCGCGCGCGCCGATCTCGACGCCGCAGGCCTCGACGGCGCGATCATCGGCCATGTCGGCGACGGCAATTTCCATGCGGGCCTCACCTTCGATCCGGCGAAGCCGGAGGAGTTGAAGGCGCTGAAGAAACTCGCCGGGGCGTGGTGCGAGCGGGCCATCGCGCTCGGCGGCACCATGTCGGGCGAACATGGCATCGGCGCGGGCAAGACGCCGTGGATGCGGCAGGAACATGGGGCGGCGCTCGACCTGATGATCGAGATCAAGCGGATGATGGACCCGCACGGCATCTTCAATCCGGGCAAGATGCTGGACGTGAACTGATGGCGCCCGCACCGGAACCGGAGGCCGAGGCCGCCCGCCTCGCCCGCGCCTTCCTCGCGCTGTGGTCCGCCCATGACGCGCCCTCCCTCGCCGCGCTTTTCGCCGAAGACGCGGATTTCGTGAATGTCGCGGGGCTCTGGTGGCATGGCGCGGGGCGGATCGGGCGCACCCATGGCGTGGCGTTCCAGACCTACTTCGCCCAAGCCGTGCTGACCGAGGAACGGCTGGAGACGCGGCCGCTCGGCCCCTTCGCCGCCATCGCGCGGATCCGGGCGCGGATGGACGGCCAGATCGGCCCCGATGGCGCCCCCGCAGGCCCGCGACGCACCCTGCTGATGCTGGTCTGCGAGGCCCGGCCCGAGGGCTGGCGCATCGTCGCCGCCCAGAACACCGACATCGCCCCGGGGGCCGAGACCCAGGTGGCCGACCCCGCCACCGGCGCCCTCGCCCCCGCCCGCTACGCCTGACCGCCCCCGACCATCAAACGGACCGGGGCGGCGCAGACCCCGGCCGCCTCAGGAGGAAACCCCATGTCCGAAGCCTATCTCGACCCCACCCGCGCCGCGTTCGACGCCTTCAAAGCCCTGCCCCGCGACGAGCCGGTCGAAATGCTCAACCTCGTCCGCTTCCGCGACCACGCCGAATACGAGGCGGGCCACGCGCTGGCGGGCAAGGGCCTCACCGGCGCCGAGGCCTATGCGAATTACGGTCGCGACAGCGGCCCGGTGTTTCAGAAGGTGGGGGGAAAGATCATCTGGCGCGGGCTGATGCATTGCGTTCTGATCGGGCCGGAGGATGAGCATTGGGACGAGGTCTTCGTCGCCCGCTATCCCCGCGCCGCCGATTTCCTCGCGATGATCACCGACCCGGTCTACCGCGAGGCGGTGAAGCACCGGCAGGCCGCCGTCGCCACGTCGCGCCTGATCCGCTGCGGCGAGGCCCCCGCCGGCGACCTCTTCGGCTGACGGCCCAGCCGGGCGGCGGTCCCGCCCGGCGCCCGGTCCGCAATCCGGGCGCCAGGCCGTCCCGATCCGCTCAGCGGATCTCCGCGCGGTCTCGCGCGGTCCGAGGGCGCAGCCCTCGGCGGACGGCCGCCCGCGACGCAGTCCGCGCCGCCGCCCCCCGCGATGTCCCCGAAACAAGGCCTCAGCCGGCCAGCAGCGCCCGCGCGGCGTCGCGCGCCGCCTCCGTCACCGTCTCGCCCGCCAGCATCCGCGCGATCTCGTCCTCGCGCGCCGCGGGCCCCAGCACCGCCACTTCGGTGCGGGTCGAGGCCGCGTCCATCCGCTTCTCGATGCGGAAATGCCGGTCCGCGCGCGCCGCGACCTGCGGCGAGTGGGTCACGACCAGCACCTGCGCGCCCTCGGCCAAGGCCGACAGCCGCGCCCCCACCGCCGCCGCCGTGGCGCCGCCGACGCCCCGGTCGATCTCGTCGAAAATCATCGAACGCACGCCCTCGGACCCGCCCGACAGACACACCTTCAGCGCCAGCAGCACCCGGCTCAGCTCCCCGCCCGACGCGACTTTCCCGAGCGGCCCGGCCGGCGCGCCCGGATTGGCCGCGATGCGGAATTCCACCCGGTCCATCCCGTCCGGCCCCGGCGTCCCGTCGGCCACCTCGGTCGAAAACACCGCCCGGTCGAGCTTCAGCGGCGCCAGTTCGCCGGTCACCGCGGCATCCAGACGCCCCGCCGCCGCCATCCGGGCCGAGCGCAGCGCCAGCGCCAGCGCCCGCCATTCGCCCTGGGCCGTGTCCGCCGCCGCGCGCAGCTCGCCCAGCCGCGCCTCGCCGCCGTCCAGCGCCTCGAGCCGCGCCGCGAAATCGGCGGCCAGCGCCGGCAGCGCCTCCGGGTCCACCCGATGTTTCCGCGCCAGACCGCGCAGCGCGAAGAGCCGCTCCTCCACCCGTTCCAGCCGCATCGGGTCGATGTCGAGCGCATCAAGCGCCGCCTCGATCCCCGCCTGCGCCTCGCCGAGCTCGGTCAGCGCGCGCCCCAGCGCCGCCAGCGGCGCCTCCAGCCGGCCCTCGGCCGCGCCTGCGGCGTCGTCGAGCCAGCGGGCGGCGTCGGCCATCCGACCCTCCGCGCCCTCGTCGGGCCCCAGCGCCTGACCGGCGCGCACCACATCCTCGCGGATCCGCTCCGCCGCCTTCATCAGCCGTCGCTCGGCATCGAGGCTCGCGTCCTCGCCCGGCTGCGGGTCCAGCGCCGACAGCTCCCCCGCCGCGTGGCGCAGGAAGTCGGCGTCGCGCTCCGCCTCCGCCGCCGCGGCGCGCGCCGCC
>NZ_JBSRTQ010000061.1:0-23801 GCF_055129145.1 Albimonas sp.
CCAGCGCGCCGCGGGCGGTCGGCCGCCGCCCGCGCCCCGTCGACGCGGCGCTTCCTGCGCGGTGCGTCCGCCGCGGTCGGCTCAGCCCTCGCCCGCCTCCCGCAGCCGCTTTTCCAATCGGCTGATCCGGTCGAGCAGGCGCTGCTGCCCCGCCCGGATCTCGCGCAGCTCGGCAAGGGTGGAGCGGCGGGCGGCGTCGCCCGAAGGCTCGGGGCTCACCCCGCCCTCGCCCTGCCCGGTCAGCAGCCAGATGATCGAGACGTTGAGCAGCCCCGCGATCATCTGCAGCTTGTTGGCCCGCGGCTCGGACCGGTCGCCCTCCCAGTTCTGAAGGGTCGAGAGCCGGACCCCGGCGCGCGAGGCGAGCTGGGACGGAGTGAAGCCCAACGCCTCCCGCGCCGCGGCCAGGCGGTCGCCGAAGGTGGCGGCGTCGTCGCCGTAATAGTCGTCGGTCATGCGATCCTTTTCCCTGCGAACGGGTCCCCTGCGAACGGTCGGCGCCTCGGGGCGGCGCCTCGGCCGGGCCGGGCGCGACCCGAAGCCCGCGCCGGCGCGCCTCCGCGCGAGAAGTCCGAGCCTCGCGCCCCCGGCCGGAGTTATGCACCGGGCAGGTCGACGCAGCACGGCCGCGCGCGACCTCCCGGGGTCGGGAGGCGACAAGCGACCGTGCCGGGTCCGCGCCGCAGGATCCGGGCTGCGCCGGCGTCCGCCCCACGCTATGGCTGTCGGACCGCGCGGGGGCGCGCCCTTCGCGTCGCGTCGCGCGGCAGGGCCGCCCCGCCCCGAGACCGCGCCTCGGATCCCCGGCGCGCCTGCAACCCGCGACCCGCGACCCGAACGGAACCTCAGCCATGCGAATGACCAACCGCGCCTGGACCTATCTCCTGCTGCTCGGCCTGATCTGGGGCGGCAGCTTCGTGGCCGTCGGCGCGGCGCTGACCGAAATGGGCCCCTTCGCCGCCGTGTTCTGGCGGACCGGGCTGGGCGCGCTGGCGCTCTGGGTCGTGGCGGCGGCGATCCGCCCGGCGATCCCGCGCGATCCGCGGTTCTGGGCCGCCTGCGCGGTGATGGGCGCGCTCAACAACGTGATCCCCTTCACCCTCATCGCCTGGGGACAGCAGAGCATCGAGAGCGGGCTGACCTCCATCCTCAACGCCGCCACCGCGGTCTTCGGCGCGCTCGCCGCCGCCGTCCTCCTGCCCGACGAGCGGCTGACGGCGCGGCGCGCGGTCGGCGTGGGTCTCGGCGTGGCCGGGGTCGCCGCGATCACCGGGCCGGAGGCGCTGAGCGGGTTCGACCCGCGCAGCCTCGGCCAGATCGCGGTGCTGGGCGGCGCGCTCAGCTACGCCTTCGCCTCGGTCTGGGCGCGGCTGCGGCTGACCGGGGCGCCGCCGCTGGTCGCGGCGGCGGGGATGACCACGATGGCCTTCGCGATGATGGTTCCGCTGACGCTCTGGGTCGAGGGCCCGCCCTCGCTGGCGCTCTCGCCCGCGGTCTGGGGGGCGGCGCTCTATTACGGCGTGCTGGGGGCCGGGGCGGCCTATCTGCTCTACTACGCCCTGATGCGCGAGGCCGGGGCGGCGAACACCATGCTGGTGACGCTGGTGATCCCGCCGATCGCGATCCTCGCCGGCTGGGCGATCCTGGACGAGACGCTGTCGGCCAACGCCTATCTGGGGCTCGGGCTGATCGGGCTGGGCCTGGCGGTGATGGACGGGCGACTGATCGGCCTCGGTCGAGCGGAGCGCCGCGCGCCCCCCGTCCCGACAGGCGCCGCGTCGACGTCGCGCGAGCCCTGACCGCCCGCCCGCGGCGCGTGGCCGGGACGGCGCCTGGGCGTGCCGTCGCCCCGCGGCGGCGTCTCCGCCCGCGATCAGCCGAAAAGAAAGTCGCGCGCGTCCAGGTCCGCCGCCTCGACGTCGAGCAGCAGGATCTCGGTCTGCGCGAAGGAGATCCGCGCCCCGCGGGGCGCGTCGGAAATTTCGAGATCCCCGAAGCTCGCCGCCCCGCGCCCGATCACCAGCAGGTCGCGACCCTCGCCGAAGTCGAAGATCACGTCGCGCCCTTCGCGCGCTCCGAATTCGAACCGGTCCGCGCCGCGGCCGCCGGTCAGCCGGTCGTCGCCGCGCCCGCCGATCAGGATGTCGTCGCCGGCCTGGCCCTTCAGCACGTCGTCGCCGGCGCCGCCGATCAGCCGGTCCGCCCCGCCGCCGCCGTTGAGCCGGTCGTCGCCCCGCCCGCCGATCAGCGCGTCCTCGCCGGCCCGGCCCACCAGCCGGTCGTCGCCGCCCCGGCCCTTGACCACGTCGTCGCCGCCGAAACCGTTGAGCAGATCGGCCCCGTTCGAGCCGAACAAGCGGTCGTCATCGCGCAGCAGATAACGGTAGACGCCCGCCACCGGGCCGTAGAGGGCCGGCTCGTCGATCCTCGCGTCGAGCTGACGGAACTCCGTCGCGACCAAGCCGTCGACGAAGCTGACCACGGCGCTGAGCGGGCCCGTGGCCACCGCTGTGGTCTCGTCGACCTGGATGAATTCGAAGACGCCGTAGTAGATGTCGCGATACCCCTCCGCCTCCACCGTCAGGGACGACCCGGATGCCTGGGTGATCTCGCCTGCGGGCGCGTCGGACGCGTTCATGTCGAAAGGGACCTGGGCGCGAAACACCGCCATGGAAAAACCTCCGGTCGCGGGGACAGAGCGAGGCGACACGCTCCCATGCCGGCGCGGGGCCCGTCAAGGCGGCGGCGGGCGGCGCGGTTTCGGACGTCGCCGCCGCGGCGCGATCCGTGAAGGGCAAAGCGCCGCGAATCGCACCTCCCGCCTTGCCCCGCGCCCCGCCCGGGCCTAACAAAAGCCCGCTCCGCGCGACCCGCGCCGGGGCGATCCGAACCTTCCGGGAGCATCCCAATGGCCTTCCTCGCCGACAGTCTCGCCCGCGTGAAACCCTCCGCGACCATCGCCGTCACCAACAAGGCGCGCGAGCTGAAGGCGGCCGGCAAGGACGTCATCGGTCTCGGCGCCGGAGAGCCCGATTTCGACACGCCCGACCACATCAAGGCCGCCGCCAAGGACGCCATCGATCAGGGCCTGACCAAATACACCGCCGTCGACGGCATCCCCGAGCTGAAGCAGGCGATCTGCGACAAGTTCCAGCGTGAGAACGGGCTGACCTATCAGCCCTCCCAGATCACCGTCTCCACCGGCGGCAAGCAGGTGCTCTACAACGCCCTGATGGCCACGATGAACCCGGGCGACGAAGTGCTGATCCCCGCGCCCTACTGGGTCTCCTACCCCGACATGGTGCTGCTGGCCGGTGGCGAGCCGGTGGCGATCGACACCTCGATCGAGACCAATTTCAAGATCACGCCCGAGCAGCTCGACGCGGCGATCACGCCCAAGACCAAGTGGCTGATCTTCAACTCGCCCTCCAACCCCTCGGGCGCGGGCTACACGCGCGATGAGCTCAAGGCGCTCACCGACGTGCTGATGAAGCATCCCCATGTCTGGGTGATGACCGACGACATGTACGAACACATCGTCTACCCGCCCTTCGTCTTCGCGACGCCGGCGCAGGTCGAGCCCGCGCTCTACGACCGCACGCTGACCTGCAACGGCGTCAGCAAGGCCTATGCGATGACCGGCTGGCGCATCGGCTATGCCGGCGGGCCCGAGGCGCTGATCAAGGCGATGGGCAAGATCCAGTCGCAGTCGACCTCGAACCCGACCTCGATCTCCCAATACGCCGCCCTCGCCGCCCTGACCGGCCCGCAGGACTACATCGCCGAGAGCCGCGTCGCCTTCCAGCGCCGCCGCGACCTGGTGGTGTCGATGCTCAACCAGGCGACCGGGCTCAAGTGCCCGACGCCGGAGGGCGCGTTCTACGTCTATCCCGATCTCTCGGCCCTGATCGGCAAGACCGCGCCGTCTGGCAAGGTGATCGCGACCGACGAGGACTTCGCCTCCGAGCTGCTGGAGGTCGAGGGCGTGGCGGTGGTGTTCGGCTCGGCCTTCGGGGCCTCGCCCTGCTTCCGGGTCAGCTACGCGACCTCGGACGAAGTGCTGGAGGAGGCGTGCTCGCGCATCCAGCGCTTCTGCGGGTCGCTGAAGTAAGCCGACCGGTTCACCGGATCGGATCGCGGGAAAGGGGCGTCTTCGGGCGCCCCTTTTTCGTGCGGGTTGCGAGCGCGGAACGCGCCGCATCGAGGGCGCGCCTGCCTACGCCAAGGCTATTCCACGATGATACGCTGCGTTGAGACGCACTGTTCTCCCCGGCGCTCCAATTCGCGGTAAATGGCTTCTTGCTCGCTGGGAAGGGTTATGTAGTCCGGGCCAAGCAACCTGCACAGAAAGCCGCTAGGCTTAGACTTGACAGTGCTGTCATCGATTGGACCAGTGCACCCAGCAAGGCAAATCAAAATGAGAAATATATAGCGCATGCAGGTATAATCCTCTGATTTCTCAGTCTGACATAGCGCGGAGTCAGCCCACCGGGTCCAGCATCTCCATCGACGGCATCAGCTCCATCAGGTGCCGGGTGTAGGGATGCTCCGGCGCATCGAACAGGCGCTCGGCCGGGGCGATCTCGCAGATCGCGCCGTGGCGCATCACCGCCACCCGGTCGCACATCTGGCGGATCACCGGCAGGTCGTGGCTGATGAACAGCATGGTCAGGCCCAGCTCCTCCTGCAGATCGCGCAGCAGGTTCAGGATCGTCGCCTGCACCGACACGTCGAGCGCCGAGGTCGGCTCGTCGCAGATCAGGATGCGGGGGCGCGACGCCAGCGCGCGCGCGATGGAGATGCGCTGCCGCTGCCCGCCCGAGAATTCGTGCGGATAGCGCCGCGCCGCCTGCGCGCCGAGGCCGACATGGTCGAGCAGGTCGCCGACGATGCGCCGCGTCTCCGCCTCCGACCCGGTGAGGCGGAAGAAGCGGATCGGCTCGGCCACGATGTCGATCACCCGCATCCGGGCGTTCAGCGACGAATAGGGATCCTGAAAAATCATTTGCAGCGACCGCCGCGCCGCGCGCGCCCGCGGATCGCGCGGGTTCGAGCTGACGTCCTGCCCCATCAGCCGCACCACGCCCGCGTCGGGCCGATAGAGCCCGGCGATCAGCCGCGCCACGGTGGATTTGCCGGAGCCGCTCTCGCCCACGATCCCGAAGGTCTCGCCCTGGGCGACGTCGAAGCCGACCGCGTTCACCGCCTTCAGCATCTTTCGGTTTTTCGGGAGCAGCGACCGGCGAAGGGTGAAGCTGAGGTCCAGCCCCTCGACCGACAGCGCCGGCCCCTGCCCCCCCGAACCTGGCCCGGCCGCCTCGCGCGCGGCGGCGCCGAGCCAGTGGGTTTTCACGTCGATCCGCCGCGTCGGGCCCGCGCCGCCCTCGATATAGTCGACCGAGGCGAAGCGTTCCAGCCGCCGGTCGGCCCGGGGCACCGCGGCGATGAGGCTTTTGGTGTAGGCGTGCCGGGGCCTTCCAAGGATCTGGGCGACCGGCCCCGTCTCCACCACTTCGCCGCGATACATCACGCAGACCCGGTCGGCGATCTCGGCGATCACCCCGATGTCGTGGGTGACGATGATCACGCCCACGTTCCGCTCCCGGCAGAGCGTCCGGATCAGGTCGAGGATCTGGGCCTGGATCGACACGTCGAGCGCGGTGGTGGGCTCGTCGGCGATGATCAGGTCGGGCTCGCCCGCCAGCGCCAGCGCGATCACCACCCGCTGCCGCATGCCGCCCGAGAACTGATGCGGATAGGCGTGGAGCCTCGCGCGCGCCTCGGCGATGCCCACGTCCGCGAGCAGCTGTTCGGCGCGGGCTTTCGCCTGCGTCTCGTTCAATCCGAGGCATTTGCGGATGGTCTCGACCAATTGCGCGCCGATGGTCTTGAGCGGGTCGAGCGAGGTCTGCGGATCCTGGAAAATCATGCCGATGCGGTCGCCGCGGATCCGGCGCATCTCGTCCTCGGTCCGGCCGCGGAGACTCTCGCCCTGGAAGTCGATGCGCCCCGCCGAAACCCGGCCCGGCGGCTCCAGCAGGTCGATGATCGCGGCGCCGATGGTGGATTTGCCGGCCCCGCTCTCGCCCACCAGCCCCAGCACCTCGCCGCGCGCGACGCGCAAGCCGACGTTGCGGGCGGCCTTCACGGTGCCGCGACGGGTCGGGAATTCGACGTCGAGACCCTCGATCTCCAGCAGCTGGGTCACGTCCGCGTCGGGCGTCAGGGGGGTGTCGCGCATGACCGGCCTCATCGCAGCTTGGGGTTCAGGGCGTCGCGCATCCAGTCGCCCAGCAGGTTCACCGAGAACACCAGCGTCACCAGCGCGATGGCCGGGAACAAGGTGATCCACCAGAGGCCGGAGAACAGGAACTCGTTCCCCACCCGGATCAACGTGCCGAGCGACGGCGTGGTCGGCGGAATCCCCTGGCCGAGGAACGACAGCGTCGCCTCGGCGATGATGGCGAGCGCGAGGCCGATGGTGGCGAGCACCATCACCGGGCGCAGCACGTTGGGCAGCACATGGCGCAGCATGATCAGCCAGGCAGGCAGGCCGATGACGCGGGCGGCCATGACGTATTCCTTCTGCGCCTCGACCATCGTCGCCCCGCGGGCGACGCGGGCGAATTGCGGCCAGTCGGTGAGCCCGATGGCGAGGATCACCACATAGATCGCGAAATCGTCGCGGACCTCCGGCGGGATCACGGCGCGGCCGATGCCGTTGATCAGGATGGCGAGCAGGATGCCGGGGATGGTCAGCTGCACGTCCGCGACCCGCATCACGGCGGCATCCACCGCGCCGCCGAAATAGCCCGAGATCACGCCGAGCCCGACGCCCAGCGTCATCCCCAGAAGCACCGCCGTCAGCCCGACGATGATCGAGAGCCGCCCCCCGTAGAGGATGGTCGAGAGCATGTCGCGGCCCTGGTTGTCGGTGCCGAGCAGGTATTGCGGCTGGCCGTCCGCGGTCCAGGCGGGCGGGAGCTTGCCGTCCCAGAGCGAGATCTGCGCCGGGTCGAACGGGTTGAACGGCGCGATCAGCGGCGCGGCGAAGCAGGCGAGGATGGCGAGCAGCGTGATCGCCGCGGCGATCATCGCGGTGGGCGAGCGGGTGAAGGAGAACGCGACGTCGTTCTCCATCAGCCGGGCGAAAAATCCCATGCGGCCCTGATGGGCGGGACGCGCGCCGAGGTCGTCATCGGGGGTGGCGGTCATGGGCGGGCTCCTCGGGCGGGTGCGGACGGGGAGGCGGGGCGCGCGCGCATCAGGCGGTCCCGATGCGGATGCGGGGGTCGATGGCGACGTAGAGGATGTCGACCACCAGGTTGATCACCACGAACATCAGCGCCACGAAGACCAGATAGGCGGACATGATCGGCACATCGACGAAATCGACCGACTGGATGAACATCAGCCCGGTGCCCGGCCACTGGAACACCGTCTCGGTGATCACCGAAAAGGCGATGAGGTTGCCGATGTTGAGGCCGATGACGGTGATGACGGGCACGAGCGTGTTCTTCAGCGCATGGCCGAAATTCACCGCGCGCTCCGACAGACCCCGCGCGCGGGCGAATTTGATGAAGTCGGTGCGCATCACCTCCATCATCTCGGCCCGCACCAGCCGCAGGATCATCGTGGCCTGGAAGAGCGAGAGGGTGATGGCCGGCAGGATGATCGAGGCCCAGCCGTCGCGCGTCAGCAGCGAGGTCTTCCACCACCCCAGATCGACGGTGCCCGAGCGGCCCGACGACGGCAACCAGCGCAGATGCACCGCGAAAAGATAGATCAGCCCGATGCCGATGATGAAGGTCGGCAGCGACACGCCGACCAGCGAGGACGAAAGCAGCGCTTTCGACAGCCACGAATGCCGTCGGATGCCCGTGTAGACCCCGGCCGCGATGCCAAATCCCATGGCGAGGATGGCGGAGACGAAGACCAGCTCCAGCGTCGCGGGCAGACGCTCGAGGATCAGATCCTCCACGGGGCGGCGGATGCGGTAGCTGACCCCGAATTCGCCCTGCACGATGTTGCCGACGAAGCGGGCGTATTGCACGAGGATCGGGTCCTCGAGCCCCAGCTCGACGCGGATGCGGGCGCGGTCCTCGCGCGTCGCATCCTGGCCGACCATGTTGTTGACCGGATCGCCGACGAAATTGAACAGCGAGAAGCTGACCGCCGACACCGCCAGCATGACCAGCAGCGATTGCGCAAGGCGGCGCAGGATGAAGGCGACCATGAGGTTCCCCTGACGTCGACGGAATTCGGGGTGGAACGTCGCGAAGCGGGGCGGCCCGCGTCCGTGGACGCGGACCGCCCCGGCCGGATCACTCCGACATCACCACGAAGCGCGGACGCAGCCCGTCATCGGCGGCGATGGGCGCCTCGACCTTGTCGGTCATCGCCCAGGCGATCACCTGATGATGGAGGGGGATGTAGGGCATGTCGGCCTTGATGATCTCCCAGGCCTCCATGATCTTCGCCGTCCGCTTGGGGATGTCGATCTCGGTCTCGATGGCGGTGGTGATCTCGTTCACCCGGGCGTTGTCGTAGCCGGTCGCGTTCCACGAGCCGTCGCCGGCGACGAGGTAGGAGAACACGTAGTGGCTGTCGAGCGTCGGCACGCCCCAGCCCAGCATGTAGAAATCGGTCTGCCGGTTCTGCAGCTTGGGGAAGTGCTGGGCCTTGGGCACCGCGTCGAGCTTCACCTTCACGCCGATCTTGGCGAGCATGCCGACCACGGCCTGACAGATCTTCTCGTCGTTGTTGTAGCGGTTGTTGGGGCAGTCGAGCTGCACCGAGAAGCCGTCGGGATAGCCCGCCTCCTCCAGCAGGGCCTTGGCTTTGGTCGCGTCGAAGGCGTAGGGCGCGTCGTTGTCGGGGGTGTTGCCGAGCACGCCCGGCGGCGCGATCATGCCGGTGGGGAAGCTCAGCCCCTCCATCACCACGCGCTGGATGGCCTTCTTGTCGACGGCGAGGTTCATCGCCTCGCGCACCTTCACGTCGGCGAAGGGGTTCTTGCCCTTCACGTCCGAAGACGCGAGCTCGGCCGCGCCCTGGTTCATGCCGAGGAAAATGGACCGGATCTGGGAGACCGTCTCCACCTTCAGGCCCTGGGCCGCCTTGATCCGCTCCAGGTCCTGCAGCGGCGGGTCGAGCACGAAGTCGACTTCGCCCGAGAGGAGGGCCGCCACGCGGGTCGCGGCGTTGGAGATCGGGCGGTAGACGATCTTCTGCACGTTGCCCGGGAATTCGTCCCAGCCCCACCAGGCCTCGTTGCGGGTCATCTCGGTCAGTTCGTCGGGCGCGCGCGACGCGAGGATGTAGGGCCCGGTGCCGTTGGCGTTGCGGACCGCATAGGTCTCCTGCTTCGCGGCGAAGTCCTGGGGGACCAGCACGTCGTGCGCTTCGGACCAGCCCTTGTCCATGATGTAGACCGAGGTCAGCTGGTTGGGCAGGATCGGGTTCGGCCCGTCGGTGCGCAGGATGACGGTGAGCGGATCGACGATCTCGACCGCCGTCACGCCCTTGACCTGCTCCTTCCAGTCCGAGGAGGGGGCGAGCGCGCGTTCGAACGAGAACTTCACGTCCTCGGCGGTGAAATCCTCGCCGCCATGGAACTTCACGCCCTCGCGCAAGGTGAACTTCCATCCGCCCTCCACCGGCTCCCAGGCCGTGGCGAGCTCGGGCTCGAGGTTGAGCTGCGCGTCGCGGGTGACGAGGCTCTCGTAGATCTGGCCCGTCATCGCGATGGTCGGGCCTTCGTTCTGCGAATGCGGATCCATGGTCAGGGCGTCGCCCTGGCTGGTCCATCGGAAGGTCTGGGCCGAGGCCGGCGCGGCCACGAGCGCGAGGACGGCGACGGACGCCCCCCAGCGTGCGAACTTGGTCATGGAACCTCTCCTGTCGGTCATTTGCTGGCCGTTCGTATTGACGCCCAGCGTCGTCGGGGACGTGGACCGATCTACGCTAAACGCAAGAATCGCGTGCGGACAAGGCGCGGATCGCGGCGGCGCGGCGACAGCGGCGGAGTAACGCGAACGTGAGCGTCAGGCGCCGGATCGCCGCGCTCCGGGGCCGGGCTTGGCAATCGGGCGCGGATCGGCGACACCGGCGCCCTGCCCCGCCCCTGCCCCGCCCCTGCCCGCAGCCTGCCGGAGACCGAGCCCGATGACCGCAATCCTGATCGGCTTCGCCATCGGCGGCGTCTTCGCGCTGATCCATCGCACCTGCGAGGCGCTGGGGATTTCAGCGCTCAATCAGGGGCTTGTGACCTCGGCCGGGCTCGCCGCGATGATCGGGGCCTGCCTGTGGTTCGACGGCTGGATCCTCGCCGCGGTGGCGGGGTTCGTGGTCGCGCTGTCGGCGATGCTGGCGGTTCAGTCGGCGCGGCGCTGAGCCCGCTCGATCATCTTGGCGATGCGCAGCCAGCGGGCGAAGGCGATGCAGGTGGCGAAGACCAGCCCGTCCCAGCCGCCCAGCGCATGCCCGCGCAACAGATAGCTTTTCACGAACACCACCGGGAATTCGACCAGCAGGCGGGCGCGCAGCTTCCAAAGCGCGCGGGGTTTCGCCGCCTCGGCCTGGAACGAGGAATAGGCGTTCTCCTTGGCCACCAGCCCGGCCCAGTCGAGGAACGGGACATGGTGGATCGGGGCGCGCAGGCGCTTGACCGGGCCCGTGGTCTCCACCCGGTCGAACAGCGGATGGTCGCGATAGCGCCCGGCGTCGCGGTGATAAAGGCGCACCACGTCGTAGTCGTTGGCCAGCGGCCGGGGCCGGTCGCGGCCGGGATAGAGGTTGAGGATGCGGGTCCGGTAGGCGGCGGGGGCCGGGTCTGTCGCCAGCAGCGCCCGGATCTCGGCCGCGAGCGCGGGCGTCACGATCTCGTCCGCGTCGAGGTTCAGCCGCCAGGCGTGCCGGCACAGATCCTCGGCGAACCGCTTCTGGGCGCCGTAGCCGGTCCAGTCGCGATGATGCGCCTCCGCCCCCGCCGCGCGGGCGATGTCCGGCGTGCCGTCGGTCGAGCCCGAATCCACCACCACCACCTGATCGGCCAGCCCGTCGAGCGCCGCCAGCGTGCGCGGCAGGCGCGCGGCCTCGTTGAGGGTGATGAGAAAGACCGAGAGCGGCGCGGTCACGGGGCGGAGGCTCCTGGCGAATCACCGCGCGGGCGAAGCGGCGAAAGGGCGGCCCGGGTCCGCCGATGGCGGGCTGGGACGGAATCGCGACCGGGGCGGCGGATGGCGAACGGAAACGATCTGCAATGATGGGCGGCGGCGTCGCCGGGGCGAAGATTACCCGTTTCGCAGCGGCGAGAAAAGGCGGGCTCGGCGGCCGATACGGCTGGACCACGATTTTCGTCACAGGCATGAATATCGCGTTCACAAGCGTCGCTGTTCAGCGTGTATCGGAGCCTCCAATGAGCCATTTTCCCAAGGCCGCCGCCCTCGCCCTCGCCGCCGCGGCGGGGCTGAGCGTCCCGCATCCGGCGGTCGCCGCGCCGGTGCAGTGGCTCGTCGCGGATGGCGGCAACGATCACTGGTATGAATACGTCACCACCGCCGTGAGCTGGACGCGGGCCCGGTCGAACGCGCTCGCGAGCGTTTTCCGGGGCGAGAACGGCTACCTCGCCACCGTCCTCAGCGCGGAGGAATACGACTTCCTCGGCGGGCTGACCGGGAATGTGAACGCATGGCTCGGCGGCTCCGACGCCAATGTCGAGGGAACCTGGATCTGGGTCGACGGGCCGGAGGCGGGCGAGGTCTTCTGGCAGAACGGCACGTCGATCGGCTACTCGAACTGGCGGGTGTTCGAGCCAAGCAACGGCGGTCGCGGCGAAGATTACCTGATGGGCTGGTGGATCAGCGGCAAGTGGAACGACTCCGACGGCGGAACTCCGATCGGATACGTCGTCGAATACGAGAACAATCCGACATACGTGCCGGCTCCCGCCGCCGCGGGCCTGCTGACCTCGGGGCTCCTGACCCTGGGGCTTCTGCGCCGGCGCCGCGCGGCGGCGGCCGGAGCTGGAACGACATGCCCGGGTCCGTGACCAGGGCCTGCATCCTGGAATAGGGCGCGACCGCCGTCCCGGCCGCGACGCCGCCCGCCGCCCGCCGCCGTTCCGATGCGGATCGCGGCGGCGGTCGGGTCCGCGGCGCTCCAGCGTCGCCGAACCTGAGCTCGCGCTGCGGATGATCTCGTTTAGCGGGAAGACAATCCGTGCGCAAACTCACATTCCGCTACGTAATTGTGGACGAACCGTCTCCGCTGCCGCAGGAATCGTTCATCAGAAACGTTGGGGAAACCTCGGATGAAAGCGATTTCGAAAACCGCGGCGCTTGCGCTGGCGGCGAGCCTGGCTGCCTCGGGCGCGGCGCGGGCGGTTCCGGTGCAGTGGGAAGCGTCGGACGGCGGCAACGGCCATTGGTATGAGCTGGTGACCGGCAGCTTCACCTGGAGCCAGGCGCGCAGCGCGGCGCTGGGCATGACCCATCTGGGGATGGGCGGCTATCTCGCCACGGTGATGACGGAGGCCGAGCACCTGTTCATCACCAGCGAGGTCAATCCCTCGCCGCTCTACGCGTGGCTCGGCGGGACCGACGCGGCGGTGGAGGGCGAATGGCGCTGGGCCGACGGCCCCGAAGCGGGTCAGCTGTTCTGGAGCGGCGGACCCGGCGGAACCGCCTATTCCTTCGAGGACTGGAACAGCATCGAGCCCAACGACACCGGCGGGAACGAGGACTATCTGGGCGGCTGGGCGTCGGGGACCGGGCTGTGGAACGACGTGTCGGGCGCGACCTCGATCGGGGCCTTCATCGTGGAATACGGGCCCGCCGCCGCCGTGCCGCTGCCCGCCGCCGCGCCGATGCTGGTCGCGGGCCTGGGCGGATTCGTCCTGCTGCGCCGGCGCCGCGCCGCCGGCTGAGGGCCGCGCCGCGGCGCGGGCGGGCGCGCCAGTTGACCTTGCGTCCTCGCGCGCGCCCGACCGTTTCCTGAACCGCGCCCGACGGCGCGGTTCACCTCCCGATCACCCCCGCCCCGAAACGCCCATCGCTTCGCCCGACCTTTTGTCGCGGTGCAGCGAAACCGGCGACCGGAGGTTGCGTTTCCGCAGCGCCCGGGCCAGAACGCCGCAGATGCCCGGCTGCGCGCCCCCTTCGGAGGCGGACGCGTCGCGCCCTGCCATGCGTGCCAAGCGAGATCCCGAGATGACCGCACCCAACACGACGCCGATCCCCGAGCTTTACGTCTCCCATGACAGCGCGACCAAGCTCAAGCTCGAAGCCGGAAATCTCCCGTCCTGGGACCTGACCGAGCGTCAGGTCTGCGATCTCGAGCTGCTGATGAACGGCGGCTTCAACCCGCTGAAGGGCTTCCAGACCGAGGCCGACTATGACGGCGTGGTCGAGAACATGCGCACCGCCGACGGCGCGCTGTGGCCGATCCCCATCACGCTCGACGTGTCCGAGAAATTCGCCGAGACCGTCGCGCCGGGCCAGGACATCGCGCTGCGCGATGCGGAAGGCGTGATCCTCGCCATCCTGTCGATCACCGACAAATGGACGCCCAACAAGGCGCGCGAGGCCGAAAAGGTGTTCGGCGCCGACGATCTCGCCCACCCGGCGGTGCATTACCTGCACAACATCGCCGGCCCCGTCTATCTGGGCGGCCCGATCACCGGCATCCAGCAGCCGATCCACTACGACTACCGCTCGCGCCGCGACACGCCCAACGAGATGCGCGCCTTCTTCCGCAAGATGGGCTGGCGCAAGGTCGTGGCCTTCCAGACCCGCAACCCGCTGCACCGGGCCCATCAGGAGCTGACCTTCCGCGCCGCGCGCGAAGCCCAGGCCAACCTGCTGATCCACCCGGTGGTGGGCATGACCAAGCCGGGCGACGTCGACCATTTCACCCGCGTGCGCTGCTACGAGGCGGTGCTCGACAAATATCCCCAGTCCACCACCCACCTGTCGCTGCTGCCGCTCGCCATGCGCATGGCCGGTCCGCGCGAGGCGGTGTGGCACGGCCTGATCCGCAAGAACCACGGCGTGACCCATTTCATCGTCGGCCGCGACCATGCCGGCCCCGGCAAGAACTCCGCCGGCGACGATTTCTACGGCCCCTATGACGCCCAGGAGCTGTTCGCCGAGCACGAGGCCGAGATCGGCGTTGAGATGGTCCCGTTCAAGCACATGGTCTATGTGCAGGAGCGCGCCCAGTACGAGCCGGCCGACGAGATCGAGGACGGCGTGACCGTGCTCAACATCTCGGGCACCGAGCTGCGCCGCCGCCTGCAGGAAGGCCTGGACATCCCCGAGTGGTTCTCGTTCCCCGAAGTGGTGACCGAGCTGCGCCGGACCCGTCCGCCGCGGGCCGCCCAGGGCTTCACGGTGTTCTTCACCGGGCTGTCGGGGTCGGGCAAGTCGACCATCGCCAACGCGCTGATGGTGAAGCTGATGGAGCTGGGCGGACGCCCGGTGACGCTGCTCGACGGCGACGTGGTGCGCAAGCACCTGTCCTCCGAGCTCGGTTTCTCCAAGGAGCACCGCGACATCAACATCAAGCGGATCGGCTACGTCGCCTCCGAGATCACCAAGAACGGCGGCATCGCCATCTGCGCGCCGATCGCGCCCTATACGGCGACCCGCCGTGCGGTGCGCGAGATGGTCGAAGCCTACGGCGCCTTCATGGAGGTGCATGTCGCGACCTCGCTGGAGGAATGCGAACGGCGGGACCGCAAGGGCCTCTACAAGCTCGCCCGCGAAGGCAAGATCAAGGAGTTCACCGGCATCTCGGACCCCTATGAGGCCCCCGAAAAGCCCGAGCTGCGCGTCGACACCGAGGGCCAGGAAGTCGACAACTGCGCCCAGCAGGTGATCCTCAAGCTGGAGCAGCTCGGCCTGATCGGCTGACCTGCCCCTGAGGGTCCGCCCTCGGACCAGAGACCCGAAAACGCCCCGCCGCTTCCCAGCGGCGGGGTTTTTCGTTTGGGGGCCCGAAGCGCCCGAGATTAGGCATTTTCAAACGGTTTTCCGTGCATGGTCCCGCGCGGCGGCGCTTGGCTTCGTCCGACGCCGCCTGTGGTCACGGGGGACCGGAGCAGTTGGAAACCATCAGGCCCGAACACACCCGGCGCGAGGCGTTCGAGGCTGTGACCGCGCGCGCCTACCGGGTGCTGGAGGAGGCGTCGCGCCGCGGCATCCCCCCTGATCCGCGGGTCTACGAGCTGCTGTTCATCCATCTCGAAGGCGCCGATCCCGAGCTGTCGGAAGCGGTGGAGATGCTGCTGCCCGAAGGCGAGAGCGCGAGCCTGAACGCCGTGGATCGCCTCTATGAGGAGCATCTGGCCTACGGCGACAAGGCCCGCCGCTATGTGGAGATCGGGGCGCAGGCGGAGCAGGAGCTCGGCGCCCTCTGCGTCTCGCTGGCGCGCAAGTCGGCGGATGACGACCGGTTCCGGGACACGCTGGCCGAGGCGCGGGACGGGATGTCGTTCCTGATGCGCCCCTCGACCGCGCGCAAGGTCATCCGCGACATGATCGAGGTCACCGAAACCTACGCCGCGCGCAGCGACTATTTCGCCGGCGAGCTGGCTGCGGCCCGCGCCCAGATCGGCAGGCTGCATGACGAGCTGAAGGAGCTGCGCGAAAGCGCCTTCGCCGACCATCTCACCGGGCTCGCCAACCGAAGACGCTTCGACCTGGCGCTGGCTCTGGAGATCGACGCGCGGCCGAGCCGCGGGCCGCTCTCGCTGGTGATGACCGATGTGGACCTGTTCAAGCGGGTCAACGACCAGTTCGGACATTCGGTCGGCGATTCGGTGCTGAAGCAATATGCGCGGCTCATCCGGCAGAACGTGCAGGGCAAGGACACGCCGGCGCGCTATGGCGGGGAGGAGTTCGCCTTGATCCTGCCGGCGACCGAGCTGCTGGGCGCGCGGCATGTGGCGGAGCGGATCCGCCAGAGCCTGGCGGCGCGCAGTTTCGTGGTGTCGGACACCAGGGCGCGTCTGGGCGCGGTGACGGCGTCGTTCGGCGTCGCCGAGCATCGGGAGGGGGAGACGGCGGCGGAGCTGATCGCCCGCTGCGACGCGGCGCTATACCGGGCGAAGAATACGGGCCGCAACCGGGTGGTGACGGCGAGCTGAGCGCATCGCGGACCGGGGCGGACCGCTCGCGCCCCGCCCCGGTTCGACCGGCCCGACGTCGACCCGCCGCGCGGGCGCCCCGGCGCCACCGGCGCGCGGGGCGTCGCGCGGCCCCCGCAGGGCCAGGCGCCGCAGCGATCAGATCGCGGTGCGGCGGCTCTCCTCCACATAGATCTCGCGCAGGCGCGTCGCCACCGGACCCGGCGCGCCGGAGCCGAGCTTCACCCCGTCGATCTCCACGACCGGCATCACGAAGGCCGAGGCCGAGGTCACGAAAGCCTCCGCCGCATCCTTGGCCTCGGCGATGGAGAAGGCGCGCTCCTCGACCGAGATCTGCGCCTCGGCCGCGTAGCGCATCAGCGAGGCGCGGGTGATCCCGGCCAGCAGGTCATTCGAAAGCTGCCGCGTGACCAGAGTGCCGGCCTTGGTCACGATCCAGGCGTTGTTCGAGGTGCCCTCGGTGACCATGCCGTCCTCGACCAGCCAGGCGTCGTCCGCCCCGGCCGCCTTCGCCGCCATCTTCGCCATCGACGCATACAGAAGCTGCGTGGTCTTGATGTCCCGGCGATGCCAGCGCAGGTCGTCCATGGCGATGACCTTGGAGCCGCGCTCGGCCATCGGGCTCGCGACGATCGCCTTGGCCTGGGTGAACAGCACCAGCGACGGCGTCATGTCCTTGGTCCAGGCGAAATCGCGATCCGCGGCGCCGCGGGTCACCTGCATGTAGACCGCGCCCTCGGCCACCTCGTTGCGGCTCACCAGCTGGCGGTGGATCTCGAGGATCTCCTCCGGCGTCGCCGGCATCGGGATTTCGAGCTCGCCGAGCGAACGGGCCAGCCGGGCCTCATGCCCGGCGTAGTCCAGAAGCTTGCCGTCAAGCACCGAGGCGACCTCATAGACGGCGTCGGCCATCAGGAAACCCCGGTCGAAGATCGAGATCTTCGCGTCTTCCTCGGGGAGATACTCGCCGTTCACATAGACGATGCGGGACATGTCGAAAAACTCCTTCAGCCCCAGAGGGCCGGTTCGGACGGATGGACGCCGTCGGCGTCGAAACGAAGCGGCGTGTCGCGGTCTTCGGCCAGCAGCAACGGCCCGTCGAGATCGGTGACCGCGCCCCCCTGCGCCACCAGCACCGCCGGCGCCATGGCGAGCGAGGTGCCCATCATGCAGCCGGTCATGATCCCGTAGCCCTGGCCGCGCGCGAGGTCGCGCAGCGCCAGCGCCTCGGTCAGGCCGCCGGTCTTGTCGAGCTTGATGTTGATCATGTCGTAGCGGCCCTTCAGGGCCGGCAACGAGGCGCGGTCGTGGCAGCTTTCGTCGGCGCAGACCGGCAGGGGCCGGGCGACTTCGGCCAGCGCCTCGTCCTGGCCCGCGGGCAGCGGCTGCTCGACCATGGCGACGCCCAGACGGATCAGCGCGGGGGCGAGTTCGGCGTATTCCGCCGCCGACCAGCCCTCGTTGGCATCGACGATGATGCGGGATTTCGGCGCGCCCTCGCGGACCGCCTCCAGCCGCGCCATGTCGCCCTCGCCGCCCAGCTTGATTTTCAGCAAGGGGCGGAACGCGTTCTCGGCGGCCTTGGCGCGCATCGAGGCGGGTTCGCCCAGCGAGAGGGTGTAGGCGGTGATCTGGGGTCCAGGCTTCTCCAGCCCGGCCAGTTCCCACACCCGCTTGCCGCTGCGCTTGGCTTCCAGGTCCCACAGCGCGCAGTCGACGGCGTTGCGTGCGGCGCCGGCGGGCAGCAGGGCCGAGAGCGTCACCCGGTCGAGCCCGGCCCTGGGCAGGCGCTCGATCTCCTCGATCACGCCCTCGACGGTCTCGTCATAGCGGGCGTAGGGCGTGCACTCGCCCCGGCCGCGATGGGTCCCGTCGGAGATCTCCACCGTCACCACGTTCTGCTCGGTGCGCGAGCCGCGCGAGATGGTGAACACCTCGCGCAGCTTGAACACGTCGCGGCGGGCCGTCAGGACCAGTCCGCTCATGGGCTCAGGCCATCATCGCATCGACGATGCGGCCCACGCCGGTGCGGAACGGATCGCAGGTGGGCAGGCCGTATTCGGCCTCGACCGCCTTGAGATAGTCGGCGGCTTCCTCGTCGGACATGGCGGCGGTGTTGATCGAGATGCCGATGACCTTGGCCGCGGGGTTCACCATCTTCGCCATGGTCAGCGCGAGGTCGGAGACGTCGCCGATGGAAGGCACCTGATAGTCCGGCAGGCCGCGCATATGGGCGCGGGTCGGCTCATGGCACACCACCAGCGCGTCGGGCTGGCCGCCATGGATCAGGGCCAGCGTCACGCCGGAATAGGAGGCGTGGTAGAGCGAGCCCTGCCCCTCGATCAGGTCCCAGTGATCCTCGGGCGCGTCGGGGGTGAGATATTCGATGGAGCCCGCCATGAAGTCGGCGATCACGGCGTCGAGCGGCACGCCGCCGCCTGTGATCAGGATGCCGGTCTGGCCGGTGGCGCGGAAGGTGCAGGGGATGGAGCGGGACGCCATCTCCTTCTCCATCGCGAGCGCGGTGTACATCTTGCCGACCGAGCAGTCGGTGCCGACGGCCAGGCACCGCTTGCCGGTCCGCTTCACGCCCGATGCGATGGGGTATTTGACGGTCGGGATGCGCACGTCATGCAGCTCGCGGCCGTTGGCCTTGGCGGCGGCGACCAGCTCGGGCTCGTCGCGCAGCAGGTTGTGAAGGCCGGAGGCGAGGTCCATGCCCTTTTCCAGCGCCTCTTTCAGCACGACCTTCCACGGCTCGGAGATCAGGCCGCCGCGATTGGCGACGCCGATGACCAGGGTTTTCACGCCCGCGGCGACCGCCTCGTCGATGGTCATGTCGGGCAGCTTCATGTCGGCCTTGCAGCCCGGCAGACGGAACTGGCCGGCGGCGACGGCGGGGTTCCAGTCGCGGATGCCCTGGGCGACCTTGGCGGCGAGGGGATCGGGCGCGTCGCCCAGAAAGAGCAGATAGGGTTGGGCGATCATGCGCGGCTCCGAATAGGTTCCCCGGGATGTCCGGGACGGTTTGGGTGGGCGGTTCAGGGTCGGGCGCAATCCAGCACCTGCGACGGGGGCGCGTCAATCGCCCCGGCGGGGGGAAATCGTCCCTTGGGCCGCGACACGCTAGCACCTCGTCCGCCCATAACTCTTGGGAATGTCATTTCATTCCACGAAACGGCGGGTCTGGGAGAATTTTTTTCCGCGCAGGGCGATAATCGCCCCCCGGCGCGCGCCGCGGTCAGGCGGCGCGGCGGTTCGGGCCGGCTTCGGCCTCGATCTTGGCGGCGGCGAGCGTGGCGCCGACGCGGACGAGCGACTCAGGGGCGGCGCGTTCCTCCGGCACGGCGCAGAGCCCCGCGCGGATCATCCAGCGGCCGAA
Source organism: Albimonas sp. (assembly GCF_055129145.1). Taxonomy (NCBI): domain Bacteria; kingdom Pseudomonadati; phylum Pseudomonadota; class Alphaproteobacteria; order Rhodobacterales; family Paracoccaceae; genus Albimonas; species Albimonas sp. The sequence continues at coordinate 19,533 of NZ_JBSRTQ010000061.1, forward strand.
GGCGGGCGAGGCGGTGGCGACCGCGAAAGGGATCGAAAGCGCGAGGCCCGCCAGCACCGGGGCCGCCCAGGGCAGCGCGCCCGACGCGCCCCAGGCGATGAGCAGCCCCAGGCCGAGGCCCATCAGGGTCTGCGGCCAGAGCCCCCGCGCGGCGTCGCCCCAGGAAAGCGCATGGGCGTCGCGGCTCTGCCCGGTCCAGCCCACCGCCCGTCCGAAGGGGAGGCCGGCGAGGAAGATCGTCACCCGCAGCGCCACCGCGGGGGCGAGGAGGATGGAGAACAGCGTCTCCGCCGACGCCCCGGCCGCGAAGCGCGCGCCGCCGCCGTAGCGGGCCATGCCGCCCGGGGTCAGCGCCACGTCGATCCAGCCGGCGACCTTGGGCACGAGGCTCATCGCGAACATGGCGACGAACATCACCACCCCGAAGGCGAGGTCCACGTCCGCGCCCTCCCCGCCGAGGATTTTCGCCGCGCCGGCGAGCGTCATCAGCATCCAGGCGGGCGCCCCGAAATACATGGCGATGGCGGCGAAGATCTGGAAGCGGGACATGGGCTTCAGCCCGCGCAGTCCCAGCAGCCGCAGATACTGCATGTTGCCCTGGCACCAGCGCAGGTCGCGGCGGGTGAACTCCATGAGCGTCGTGGGGTTGTCCTCCCAGCTCGGGCCCTCGACCGGGATCACGCGGACCTCATAGCCGGCGCGGCGCATCAGCGCCGCCTCGACCTGATCGTGGGAGAGGATGTCGCCCCCCAGAGGCGGTCGCCCGGGAAGGCGCGGCAGCGCGCAGCGGGCGCGGAACGGCGCGGTGCGCACCAGGGCGTTATGCCCCCAATAGGGCCCGCAATCGCCATGCCACCAGGCCGCGCCCATCGTGAAACTGCGCATGCCGTGGCGCATGCCGAACTGGAAGAGCCGCGCGAAGCCCGAGGTGGCGGGCGCGCCGACCACCAGGCTCTGCAGGATGCCGAGCCGGGGATGGGCCTGCATGATCCGGGTCATGCCGAGGATGGCCTCGCCCGCCATCAGGCTGTCGGAGTCGAGCGGCAGGATCAGATCGTAGTCCCGGCCGCGGCGCCGAAGGAACTCGCGGACATTGCCGGCCTTCCAGCCGCGGTTTTCGGCGCGCCTGCGGTAATGCGCGCCGCCCAGCAGCGGGAACCAGCGGGCGAAGGCGGCTTCCTCGGCGGCGACGGCGCCAGGCTCCTGACTGTCGGAGAGCACGTGCAGGTCGTATTGCGCGCCCTGCCCGGCGGCGTCGAGCGAGCGGCGCACCTCGGCCAGCCGCGCCAGCGCCCGGTCGGCGTCCTCGTGGCGCAGGCACAGGAGGACGGCGGTGCGCAGGCTGATCGGGGCGTCGCCTTCCGCGGCCGCAAGATGCGGCGCGGCGCGGGACAGCCCGTCGCGCGTTCCGTGCAGCAGCCACAGCCCCAGCACCGCGTTCCACGCCCCCATGATGGTCCAGGGCGCGCCGATGGCGATGCAAAGAAGGATCACCGCGTCCGAAGCCGAGATCCCCGCCGGCGACAGCATCCGCCACGCCCCCGCCAGCACCAGCGCCAGCCCGGCGAGGTTCAGCGCGGCGGCGATGACGCGCCGCCGGCGCAGGATCGCCGTCGATTGCAGCCCGGCGGGCGTCAGGCCCGGGGGCGCGGGCTCAGGCTCGGGCATGCGCTCCGGGGCCGGGACGACGCGCGGATGGGGTCGGTCGGGATCTGCGGCGTTGCTCATCGTGGAAGGGTGTCTCGCGCTGAGGGCGCTCGGCGCAGGGCGGCCGAGCGGTTGCTTGGGACGATGCTACGGATATGTGTGGCATGACCACCGATCCGGTTCGCCGGTCAAGTCGAATTGACCGAAGCGGAGCGTCGGGGTCTGGCCGGGCTTGCCTCCCCGACCGGGAGGGGGCGAGATGCGGCCCGACCCAGATCCCGACCCAAGGACCGGCATGACCAAAGCCTCCGACCCCCGCGCCTTGCGTTACGTGGCCCCGTTCCGGGCCGAGATCCGGCCGGAGCCGCCGGGCGAGGGCGATTGCCTGCTGCGCATGACCCGCTCCGCGCTCAGCCGCGGCACCGAGCGGCTGGTGTTCGAGGGGCGGGTGCCCGCCTCCGAGCACGCCCGGATGCGGGCGCCCTTCCAGGCCGGGGATTTCCCGTTCCCGGTGAAATACGGCTACTGCGCGGTGGCGGAGGTGATCGAAGGGCCGGCCGATCTGCGCGGCGCCCAGGTCTTTGCATTGCATCCCCATCAGACCCTGTTCCGTTTGCCGGCCGAGGCGCTGACCGCCCTGCCCGCCGGGCTTTCGCCCCGGCTGGGGGCGCTGGCCGCGAACATGGAGACGGCGTTGAACATCGTGTGGGACGCGCGGATCGCGCCCGGGGACCGGGTGGCCGTGGTGGGCGCGGGGCTGGTCGGGTGCCTCGTCGCGCGGCTCGCGGCCCGGATCCCGGGGACGGAGGTGTTCCTGTCGGATCGCGCGCCGGCGCGGGCGGCGACGGCGGCGGCGCTCGGCGTGACGTTCGCGGGACCGGGGGAGCTGCCGGAGGATTGCGACGTGGCGGTGCATGCTTCGGCCTCCGAGGCGGGGCTGGCCGCTGCGCTCGCCTGCCTCGGGCTCGAGGGGCGGCTGGTCGAGGCGTCGTGGTTCGGCGACGCCGCCCCGTCCGTGCCGCTCGGCGGAGCCTTCCATGCCCGCCGGCTGTCGGTGATCTCGTCCCAGGTCGGGCGGATCCCGGCGGGGCGGGCGGCGCGCTGGGATTTCCGGCGGCGGATGGGCGCGGCGCTGCGGCTGCTGTCGCAGGATCCCGGGCTGGAGGCGACGCTGATCGGGCCGGCGGAGGGGGACGTGGCCTTCGACGACCTGCCCGACCGGCTCGCCGCCCTGCTCGCCCCGGATGCGCCCGGGATCGCCACGCTGATCGCCTATCCTTGATGGCCCCGACAGGCGGACGGGCATCCGGCGATCAGGTTTCCGTGATCGCTGGCGGCGCGGCGCCGTATTGACCTCGGCCGCCACCCGACCAAGTTGCGCGGTCTGATCACCCAAGAGCGCGTTCGCGTGCCACCGGAGGGAATTCCCAATGTATGCGGTCGAAGTGCGCGATCACGTCATGCTGGCCCACTCGCTGCCCGGCGAGGTGTTCGGCCCCGCCCAGGGCCTGCACGGCGCGACCTATGTGGTCGACGTCGCCTTCTTCCGGCGTGAGCTGGGGCCGGAGCGGATCGTGGCCGATATCGGCCGGGCGCTCGACGCGCTGAAGGCCGCGCTCGCGCCGATCAACTACGTGAACCTCGACACCGTGTTCCCCGGCGAGCTGACCACCACCGAATGGCTCGCCCGCCACGTCTTCGACCAGCTGGCCGAGGCGGCGCGCGCCGGCGGGCTCGGCATGGGATCCGAGGGGATCGAGCGGATCCGGGTGACGCTGGTCGAAAGCCATGTGGCAAAAGCCTGGTACGAAGGCGACGTGTGACCATCGCGGCCACCTTCGCCATTCCGGGCGACCTCTCGACCCCCACCGGCGGTTACGAATACGACCGGCGGCTGATCGAGGCCGGGCCGGCGGCCGGGCTCCGGCTGACGCATCTGGCGCTTGCGGGCGGGTTCCCGGCGCCGACTGGGGCCGAGGCCGAGGCGGCGGTTTCGGCCATGGTAGCGAGCCCCGGTCCGGTGCTGGCCGACGGCCTGGCGCTCGGCGCGCTGCCGGCCGAGGCGATCCCCGAGGGGTTGGCCGCGCGGCTCGTCGCGCTCTGTCATCATCCGCTGGGGCTGGAGACGGGTCTTTCGCCGGAGGACTCGGCCCGGATGCTGGCCTCCGAAGCCGCGGTGCTGGCCCGTTGCGCGCGGGTGGTGGCGACCTCGCGCACCACCGCCGCCACCCTGCGCGACCGGATGGGCGTGGCGGAGGCGCGGATCGCCGTCGCCCCTCCGGGGCTGACCTCCGCCCCCGTCGCCGCGCGCAAGGGCCGGCCGCCGCTGATCCTCGGCGTCGGCACGATCTCGGCCCGCAAAGACTGGGGGACGCTGGTCGCGGCGCTCGCGCGCATCGCGGACCGCGACTGGACCTGCGTCCTCGCCGGCGACGAGACCCGCGACCCGGGCGAGACCGAAGCGCTGCGCGCGCGGATCGAGGCGGCGGGGTTTTCGCAGCGCATCCGCCTGCTCGGCGCGGTCGATCGGGCGGCGCTCGATGCGCTTTATCTGGAGGCGGACCTGTTCTGCCTGCCTTCCCGCTATGAAGGTTATGGGATGGTGATCGTCGAGGCGATGAT
>NZ_JBSRTQ010000062.1:0-23752 GCF_055129145.1 Albimonas sp.
GGCGCACCTGCCGGCCGCTGGCGCCGCGCGGCGATGCGCAGCGACACCGCGCCCGCCTGCCTCGGGATCACCACCGGCACGATCCGTCCGACCCGCAATGCCCGGTCGCCCGGCGCGAGCCCTAACGCCCGCGCGAAGATCTCGAGCCCGCCGAAATGCAGCTCCTCATGCAGGATCTCGGCGAGATCGACCCGATGTTCGTCCAGCGGCGTTGCGAGCGCTCCGAACGGCCCCTCCAGCCGCAGCACGATGTCGTCGCCGAGCAGCGCCTGGTCGCGCGGCCGGGCGGCGGCGACGCGGGCGAGGCCGCGCAGGGCGTCGAACGCCGCTTCCAGCGCAGCCTCGAGCGGCGTCTCCCAAGGCCCGTTCCGAAGAATTTCGCCGTCCGGCCCGGTCACCCGCATCCAACCGCAAGCCGCGAAAACCTCGCCCCCGCCCGGCGCGGGGCGCAGGCGCAACGGGGCGAGGATGGATTCGCTCCGCGCGGTTCCGTCGGCGGCGCGGCGCGAGAGACGCCAGGCGGGCGGCGCCTCCCCCGCCGCGGCGCAGGGGAGGGGCGGCGCGAGGCTCAGCGCCGGGGAGAGGAGGGCGAGGGCCGGATAGGGCTCCTGCGCGAACCGCGCCGGGCCGATGTCCGCGGGGGCCGGCGGGGCGAGGATGAGCCGCTCGCCGGGTCCGGGCGGGGCTTCGAGCAGCGCGTGAAGGGCCGGCTTCCACGCGGCCCTCAGCACGGCCTCGATCCCTTCGCCCGCCAGCGCCGCCTCGGTTTCCCGGCGCAGGGGCGCGGGATCAAAACCCCAGATCTCGAGCCGCGCGCCCGGATGGGCCGCGGCGAGGGTCCGCGCCGTTTCGATGAGCGCGGGGCCGAACCGCCGCTCGAGGATCACCGCCATCGCCGCCCGCTCCCTGCTCTGCTCGCCGCCCGCCGCCCGCCGCCCGAACGCCGCGCCGGGGCGTCTGGCCGGCAGGCTAGCCCCGCGCGGCGCGGCGAGACCAGAGGCGGCGCCCGGCAGGGCGACGCGGGAGACGATCCGGAGGTCGAGCGACGTTGATCCGAGGCCTCCCTGTCGGCGGCGACCCGCCGACGTCCGACCGCACCACATCCGAAGCGTCGGCCAGGCCGGATCCGGGGGAGCCGCGCGACGACCGAGGGGCCGACGGGTCCGGCAGGCTCGCACGGCAGGGCGACCGGGGCGCCTGCGGCGACGCCGCGGAGAGCGCCCGAGCGCCCGGCAGGGCGCGGCGCCGCTCGCCCCGGACGCGACGTCCGCCGCCCCTCATACGCTTCACGCCCTTGTCCCGGGCCGCAACCTTGGATACCCATTGGATTATTGCGCGGCGCTTGGCCGCGGAGGTGTTACGTGACGTCGGCGCCCGATGCCCACATGCAGGCCCGCAGGCCCGCCCGCATCGCCGCCCAGGCCCCTCCGGCCCGGGCGACGTCCCGCTACGCCGCGCTGGACCTCGGCACCAACAACTGCCGCCTGCTGATCGCCGAGCCCGGACCCGGCCGTTTTCCGGGCGGCTTCCGGGTCATCGACGCCTTCTCGCGCAACGTCCGCCTCGGCGAAGGGGTCGAGGCGCATGGCGAGCTTTCGCGCGACGCGATGAACCGCACCGTCGACGCCCTGCGCATCTGCGCCGCCAAGATCCGCCGCCACGACGTCGCCCGCGCCCGCATCATCGCCACCGAAGCCTGCCGCCGCGCGGTCAACGCCCGCGGCTTCCTGCGCCGGGTGCGCCGGGAAACCGGGCTCGACATCGAGGTGATCACGCCCGAGCAGGAGGCCCGCCTCGCGCTCGCCGGCTGCGCCCCCCTGCTCGACGAGACCGCCGAGAGCCTGATGGTGTTCGACATCGGCGGCGGCTCGACCGAGCTGATCTGGATCGACCTGCAGGGCGTCGCCCCCGATCAGCGCCAGGACATGATCCTCGCCCTCGCCCCCGGCCGCGGCGGCCCCGACCGGTCCGAGCTGCGTCGCGCCGCGCGCGCCCGCATCGTCGACTGGATCTCCGCCCCCGTCGGCGTCGCCACCCTGCATGACCGCTTCGCCGACGTGGCCGACGACCGCGACCGCTACGCCCTGATGGCCTGCCATTTCGAAGACCATATCGCCGGCTTCCTGCCTTATGAGGAGGGTCTCGCCGCCGCCAAGCTGGGCGGACTGCAGATCATCGGCGCCTCGGGCACGGTCACCACGCTCGGCGCGCTGAAGCTGGGGCTGGAGCGTTACGACCGCGCCCAGGTCGACGGCATGTGGCTGGACCGCTCGGCCGCGACCCGGATCGCGCGCCAGCTGATCGACCTCGGGCCCCAGGGCCGCATCGCCCATCCCGGCGTCGGGGCCGACCGGGCCGAGCTGATCATCGCCGGCGCCGCCATCCTGCAGACCATCCTGCGCCTGTGGCCGGCCGAGCGCATCCGCGTCGCCGACCGGGGATTGCGCGAGGGGATGCTGCACTCCCTGATGTGGGCGGAGCGTTCGGCGGAGCCCGGCGCCGAGCCCCTTCCCGGTCCGCTCGGCGGCCCGCTCCCGGGCTGAGCGCGGCCCCCGAGCCCCGACGCGGCCGCCCCCGCCGCGTCCAGGCGGGGCTTGACCCGGCCCCTCGCGGGCGCGAAGGGGGGCGCGACGGCGGCCGGAACCGGCCGGCCGAGGATCGGACGAAGGCGGCGATGGCATGAGCGGACCCCCGAAGAGCGGCAAGGGCGGCGGCAAGAGCACGGGCGGGATCGCCGGCGGCTCGGGCCGCGGCGCGCGCGAGCTGCGCACGCGGGTGAAGACCGCGAAGGGGCGCAAGCTGTCCTCGACCTTGTGGCTCGAACGCCAGCTCAACGACCCCTATGTGCAGCAGGCCGGGCGCGACGGGTTCCGCGGACGCGCCGCCTACAAGCTGTCGGAGATCGACGACCGCCACCCGTTCCTGAAGACCGGGCATTGCGTGGTCGATCTGGGCTGCGCGCCCGGCGGCTGGCTGCAGGTGGCCGCGCGCCGCACCAACGCCGACGGCGCCAAGCCCAATCGCCCCCGCGGCCGCGTGCTGGGGGTGGACCTGCAGGAGGTCACCCCGCTCGACGGCTGCGAGCTGATGCAGATGGATTTTCTGGACGAGGGCGCCGACGAGGCGGTGAAGGCGGCGCTCGGCGGCGAGGCCGATGCCGTGCTGTCGGACATGGCGGCCGCATCCTCGGGGCACCGGTCGACCGACCACCTGCGCATCATCGCGCTCTGCGAAGCGGCGGCGTTCTTCGCCGGCGAAGTGCTGAAGGAGGGCGGGACCTTCCTCGCCAAGACCCTTCAGGGGGGAGCCGAGGTCGAGTTGGTCGCGATGCTCAAGCGCGACTACAAGACCGTCCGTCACATCAAGCCGCCGGCCAGCCGCAAGGATTCGGCCGAGATGTATGTGATGGCCACCGGGTTCCGCGGCAAACGGCCGAGCGAGCGGGAGGCCGAAGAGCAGGACCCCGAGGCCGGCCCGCTGGGCTGACCGGCGCGCCCGCACGCCCCGCCCCGGCGCGCGGACGGCCGGAACATCCGGCCCCCACGCCGCGCCGAATTCCGTCCCTCCCCCCGGTTTCCTTTTGCCGCGGCCCGCGCCACTCTGCGGCCAACCACGAAACCCGGAGGATCCCCCGATGCCCGCCGCCACCGCTTCGCCCATCGCCGCCCTGCCCTCGCCGGTGCGGCTCGTCACCTGCTCCACCGCGCCCAACCCGCGCCGGGTCAACGCTTTTCTGGTGGAGAAGGGCATCGAGATCCCCAAGGTCGAGATCGACCTCGCCACCCGCGACCACTTCTCGCCCGAGCATCTCGCCCGCTTCGGCACCCACCACCTGCCGGCGCTCGAACTCTCCAACGGCGAGACCCTGACCGAGACCATCGCCATCTGCCGCTACCTCGAAGCCCTGCATCCCGAACCCAACCTGATGGGCCGCGACGGGTTCGAGGCCGCCAAGATCGAGCAATGGCTGCGGCGTATGGAATTCCTCGTCGCCATGCCGCTGTTCTACGTGTTCCGCCATTCGCACCCGGCGATGGCCGCGCTGGAAAACCAGATCCCGGCGCTGTCGGAGGCGCATCGCCCCAAGCTCGCCGAAGGGCTGGACCTGATGAACCGTCGGCTGGAGGCGAGCCCCTATCTGGCCGGAGAGCGCTTCACCCTCGTCGACCTCATCGCCTACATCACCCTCGATTTCGGCCGCGTGGCGAAAGTCCGCCCGGACGAGAGCCACACCGGCACCCTGCGCTGGATGGCGGAGATGGCCGAGCGGCCGTCGCTCGCCCGGCCCGCGCGCAAATGAGCCGCGCATGAGCGACGCCCCCCCAGCCCCCGCCCCGCTGGTCTTCGACCGCCCGGCGCTGCTGCTGGGCGGCGGGCCCGCGCCGGCGGAGCTGATCGCGAGCCTCGCCCCCCTTTGCGGGGCGGTGATCGCGGCGGACGGGGGGGCGAACCGGCTGCGCGACGCGGGCCCCGCGCCCGACGTCGTGATCGGCGACATGGACAGCCTCGAGGATGCCGAGCACTGGCGCGCGCGGCTCGGCCCCCGGCTGATCGCGGTGACGGAGCAGGACAGCACCGACCTGCAGAAATGCCTGCGCCTGACCCGCGCGCCGCTTTATCTGGGCGCGGGCTTCCTCGGCGGGCGTATCGACCATTCGCTGGCGGCGCTGCACACGCTGCTGGTCAACCCCGACCGCCGCATCCTGCTGGTCGGGCGCGAGGATCTGGTGTTCCTCGCCCCCCTGCGCTGGCGGGCGCGGCTGGCGGAGGGGGCGCGGGTCTCGGTCTATCCGCTGGCCGATTGCGTCGGGCTCGCCTCCAGCGGGCTGCAATGGCCGCTGGAGAATCTGGCTCTGGGGCCGGGGCTGCGGATCGGCACGTCGAACCGGGCGGCGGCGGCGGAGGTGGGGCTGGATCTGTCGTCGCGCGGCGCGCTGCTGGTGACGGAACGGCGGTTTCTGCACGCGGTCATCGCCTCGCTGGACGAGGCGGCCTGAACCCGTCCCCGGGACGCGGAAGGGGCGCGCCGCTTTCGCGACGCGCCCCTTTCGGTCCCGCTTGGCGCCGCTCGGGGCGCGCAGGCGGTCAGACCGGCCGGATCACTCGGTGACGCGGCGCAGCTCCAGCTTCTCAAGCCCGGCGGCGAGGCCGATGCCCGCCTGCGTGCTGCCCGAAACCGGCTGCAGCGACACCTGATCGGACTCGCCGCCCACAAGAACCTTGACCCCGGCGCCGAGCCCCAGAGCCGCATCGGCGCTGGCCCCGTAATATTCGCCGTCCATCATGTCGGTGGTGAACTTCTCGGTCGTGGCGAGCACGGCCCAGTAGAGCTTCTGCTCCTCGGTCACGCTCAGATCGAGACCGACCTTGTCGATCTTGCCCACATAGATCGCGTCTTCGGCGGCGTCGGGCGATTTCAGCGTGCACAGATATTCGCTCTGCGACAGCACCACGTAGTTGCTCTTCGCGGTCATGTCGCAGGTCAGCATGCCGACCTCGATCTTGGCCTGCGGCTCGCCGGTGGCCTGGTCGGCGGTGGCCTGGGCGAAAGCGGGCGCGGCGGCGGCGGCCATCAGCGAGGCGGCGGCGGCGGCGGCGAAACCGGTCATCTTGGTCATGCTCATTCTCCTTCGTCATCGAAGTTCGCCGCAGGGATGTCCGCGGCGCTTCGGCATTAGGATCGTGTCTCATTAGGTGGAGGCCGCGGCGCCGGGGTCAACGGAAGCCGTTGAGAAATCACGCCTTCGCCTCAATTGTGGCAAGCCGTCGGCGCGCGGTCGAGCCGATTGCGAAGCCAAAACAAGGCGATGATCATGACGCGGCGTCATGAAGGCCGCCGCATTTCGCGCAGGCTTTCGGCGCCGCTTCGCCGCGTCCCTGACCGCGCCGGCCGCCCCAGGCCTGCGCGCGGGCGCGCGATCCGCCGCCCCTTCCGACCTCGCCCGCACGCCCCGCACCCCCCGCCGTCGCCGCGCCCTGCTCGCTGCGCCTTGATTCCCCCGCCTATCCGCGCCATACCCCCGCCACGCGACCTGCTTCCGCATGCCGCGACGCCCCGTATTCCACGCGCCGGAGACAGCATGGCCAAGGAAGAGACTCTCGAATTCCCCGGGGTCGTTGTCGAACTTCTGCCCAACGCCACCTTTCGGGTGAAGCTCGAGAACGGCCATGAGATCATCGCCCATACCGCAGGCAAGATGCGCAAGAACCGCATCCGCGTGCTGGCCGGCGACAAGGTCCAGGTCGAGATGACGCCCTACGACCTCACCAAGGGCCGCATCACCTACCGGTTCAAGTAACCCCGCCATGGCGCTCAACGCCGCCCCGGCGCATGCCCGGCGGCTCGTTCGCCGCGGCGCGTGCACGCACGGCCCCGCCGCCCGATGGGCGAGCCGCGGGGCCGTTTTTTCGCGTGCGCGAAGCGTGCACCGCGCGTGCACCGGACGTATGACGTTTTTCGCCGCCGTCCCGACGCCGGACGCCGGCGGGAGGAGCGCCGCACCATGCGCCTGATCCTCGCCTCCGCCTCGCCGCGCCGGCGCGACCTGCTGGCCTCGATCGGCATCCTGCCCGACGCGGTCCTGCCGGCCGACATCGACGAGACCCCGGGGCGGAGCGAACTGCCCCGCCCCTACGCCCAGCGGCTCGCTCGCGAAAAAGCCGCCGCGGTCGCCGCCCGCCCCGAGGCCGAGGGCGCGCTGGTGCTCGCGGCCGACACCGTGGTCGCGGCGGGCCGGCGCATTCTCGGCAAACCCGCGGACGTCGCGGAGGCGCATGCCTTCCTCACCCTGCTGTCGGGGCGCCGTCACCGGGTCGCGACCGGCGTGGCCCTGCGCCTCGGCGACCGCGAATGGATCCGGCTGGTCGAAACCCAGGTGCGCTTCAAGCGCCTGTCGGACGCCGAAATCTCCGCCTATCTCCGTTCCGGCGAATGGCGGGGCAAGGCCGGCGGCTACGCCATCCAGGGCATCGCCGCCGCCTTCGTCCCCGCGCTCAACGGCAGCTACACCAATGTCGTCGGCCTCCCCCTGACCGAAACCGCCGCGCTGCTGACCGGCGCCGGTCTGACCGTCACCTATGAAGGATCGCCCGCATGAAAGGCCGCCTGATCGCGATCTTGGAACAGGAGGGCATGCCCTCCATGGCCGCCTGCCTCGATGACGGTCGGCTGACCGACCTGCTGATCGACGCGCCCGACACCGACCCCACGCCCCGGCTGGAGGCGGTGCATCTGGCCCGCGTCATCCGCCGGGTCGACGCGCTGGGGGCGGCGTTCCTCGACCTCGGCGACGGCCGCGAGGGATTCTTGAAGTCGCCCCGCAAGGTCAAGACCGGGGATCGCCTGCTGGTCCAGATCGCCCGCCATGCCGAGCCGGGCAAGGCCACGCCTGTCACCGACGAGCCGCTGTTCAAGGGCCGCTACGCCATCCTCACCCCCCACGCGCCCGGCATCAACGTCGCGCGCCGGGTGCGCGACGAGGACGAGGCGGCGCGCCTGCGGGTGATCGCCCGCGACGCGCTGGATGAGGCCGGGCTGAGCGGCGAGGACGCGCCCGGCGCCATCCTGCGCTCCGCCGCCGAGGGGGTGGAGCCCGACGCGGTCGCCGACGATGTGAGCGCGCTGGCCGCCCTGCTCAACGCCGCCCGCGCGGCCGAAGCCGAGGGCGAGCTGGGCGAAGTCGTCGCAGCCCCCGACGCCGAAACCCGCGCCTGGCGCGACTGGGTGGAGCCGGAGCCCGAGGACGTGCAGCGCGGCGACCTGAAGCTCTGGGATGATCTCGGCGTGCTCGACCAGGTGGAGGCGCTGTTCTCCCCCCGGGTGGCCCTGCCGGGCGAGGCCTGGATGATGGTGGAACCCACCGCGGCGCTGGTGGCGATCGACGTGAACACCGCCGGCGACTTCACCACGGCGACCGGGCTCAAGGCCAACCTCGCCGCGATCGCCGACCTGCCCCGGCAGTTGCGCCTGCGCGGCCTCGGCGGCCAGGTGGTGCTGGACTTCGCGCCGCTCTCGAAACGCGACCGCAAGCAGGCCGAGACGGCGCTGCGCAAGGCGCTGAAGGACGACGCCATCGACACCCAGATGGTCGGCTGGACCGGGCTTGGCCATATGGAACTGACCCGTCGGCGCGAGCGCCGCCCGCTGACCGAGCTTCTGCCCCGCGGCATCCCCGCCCCCTGAGCCGCTCAGGCCCCGAGTCGCCCAGGCCCCGAGTCGCTCAGGCCCCGAGTCGCTCAGGCCCTGATTCGCCCGGGGCCTGAGTCGCGCGAACCCGGAGTCATCCGGGCACGGCGCGCGAGGCGTGGACATGCCCGCCCGACTCGGACGAGGCTCGCCCCCGCCCCCGCACCCCCGGACGAGAGGTCCCGCCCATGCCCTGCCCGATGTGCAAGCGCCCGACCGAGACCGCCTACCGGCCGTTCTGCTCCAAACGCTGCGCGGATCTCGACCTCGGCAACTGGCTGAACGGATCCTACGCCATCCCCGCCGAGGACGACGACGCGCCGGACGCCGACGACTACGCGCAGGATATCGCCCGTGAATCCGAGTTGCGCGATGGTCCGGACGGCGCGGGCCGGCGGGGGCGTCGCGGCAGGTGAAAAACCCGGGGCGCTCCCTCTGGACAGCCCCGCGCGCATCCCATAATAACCCCCCCAGCGCCGGTCGACGGCGCTTCGCCCGGGTAGCTCAGTTGGTAGAGCAGCGGATTGAAAATTCGCGTGTCGGTGGTTCGAATCCGCCCCCGGGCACCATTGCCCCCCAATCAGCCGAACGAAATCCGTTTCCGCGCCTGGAGCGTTGCAACGCCTCGGCCGGTTTTCGCGTTTGACTTGGGGCTTCGGGTTGATGCGCTGAGGTCGCCTCACGACGCTGATCGTCCGCTTCGCGGCGCGGGCATGATCGGTCGGGCCGCGCGCCCGAAGGCGCGTCCCGGCAAGGCGGCGCGCAATTCGTGCCGTTCTTGAGAGAAGCGGCGGCGAGTCGGGGCGCGGCGGATCGCCATGACGTCGCGGATACGGGGCGCGCCTCCCCCGCGCTCAGCCCTGCGCCGCGACGATTTTCATCACCTCGGCGTCGACCACCTTGCCGCCGGAATTCTTCGGCAGGCTCTCCATCACCAACCAGCGCGAGGGGACCTTGCAGCTCGCCAGCACCGCGCGGCAGCGGGCCTTCAGCACGTCGATCCCGCTCCCCCGTCGCGCAGCACCATGGCGGCGCATCCGACAGCACCAGACGCGGCTTGAAGAAGGCGACGAGGCGCGTGCGCTCCGCCTCGCTCCAGCGCGCGTCCATCGGCAGGGCCATGGCCCCGATCCTCGCCAGAGCGAGCAGCACGAACGGCGTGCGCGGCGCATCATCGAGCGAGACGCCGACCAGGTCGCCCTGGCGCACGCCGGTCTCGACCAGATGGCGGGCATGGCGGCGCAGCTCGGCGGCGAACGCCGCGCAGGTCCATTCGCGATCATGGAAAATCAGCGCCGTGCGGCCGGCGCGGTTGCAGGCGTGAACGTCGAGAATGGCAGCGAGATCGCCCGCCGCCCCTCCGCCGTCGGACATCCGGCGCCCTGTCGCCCCCCGGGGAACCCTGTGTCGCCGAATGCGCCCTGCGTGGTTCATGAAGCTCCTCCGGGGCGAGGGGCATGGGGCGAGGCCGGGACCGCGCCGCCTCCTGCATCATGGATGAGCCAGAAGATGACTTGTCATTGATGCAGCTCGCCGGAGCCAGCGAAAACGTCCGGACCAAATGTTCCGCAAGGGGGGGCGAAGATCGAAGAACAGAGACCCGCCCAGGGCGAGCGCCCGGACATCAGCGACAGGGGTGCGCGATGAAAACGACCTTCCGGATGATGGCGGCCGCGGCCGTGCTGGCCGCCGCCCAGGACACATTCGCGCGCATCGGCTCCGGCCTCGCCGGGACCTACCCGGCGGTCGACGCCAAGATCGCCGGCCTGATCGACGCCAATATCGAAGGCGTGCACGCAACGACCTCGCCGCGCGCGCCCGCCATCCCGACCACAGCCTTCGCCGGGGGGCGGACCCGCCGCCCCCGATCCCCGAGCCGACGACGGCGCGCGATCCCGCCCGCCGCTCCCCCCGGCCTTCCCGCGCCGCCCGAAGCGCGGTCGCTCCGGAGCTCCAGCCCCCCATGACCGCGCGCCCCCGCTCCGCGTTCCAGGCGCTTTCCGGCGAGGCGTCCGCGTCCCTGCGGATCACCGCCTTGCTGATCGGCGTGCTGGCCACGCTGTTCGCGACGATCCATCTCTAAGCCGGGATCTGCGGCGCGCCGCCGGCGATGCTGTTCCGCATGGTGCATCTGTGCCTGGCGCTGGTGTTCCTCGCCTTCCCGCTGCGCCGCGGCTGGGCCGAGCGGTGGAACGCCTGGACGCGGCTCGACGGCGGCTTCCTCGCGCCGTCGCTGCGGCTGATCCGATATTGCGTGACCACCATCGGCGGCTGGGCGCTGCGCCAGGCGATCCTGTCGGACGTGGACCTGTTCGCCGCCCTTTTCCTGATCGCCGAGGCGGTGCGGCGCACGCTGGGGCCGATCATTTCCCGGGCCTCTTCTACGGCCCCCCGCCCGCTGACGCTGCTGCGCGCGCGGGTGGTGGGCAACGGCGGGATCTTCGGGGCCCCCATCGCGGCGATGGCGCAATACGTCGTCCTTTTCATCCTCTTCGGCCAGCTTCTGGCGGTGGTCGGGGCCGAGGACGGGCCGAGCCGGGCGCCGGGCCCAGCGACCTCGACGCGCTGGCCGAGGTCGCCGACGCCCCCGGCGGCGTGGCCGAGCCTCCGGGCCGGTCGCTCTGGCTCGGCTGGGGGGGCTGGCGCTCTTCGCCACGGGGATGGAGCTTCTGGGCCAAGCCCATCTCCAGTCCCGCGATCCGGAGCTTTGGCTGGCGTCGATGGCTGCCCTCTCGGCCCTGCTGGTGGCGCTGAGCGCGCTGGTGCCGGGCCTCGCGCGCCGCCGCGCCGACGGGAGCGTCCGCCGCATGATCGATTTCCAGCCCGACGACGAGCAGCTCGCCATCCTCGAGACGGTGGACCGCTTCATGGCCCGCCGCCTGCCCCCGGAAGAGCAGCGCCGGCGCGACGACGGCCGCATCCCCCCCTACGACCTGCTGCCGGAGAATGGGGGCGCTCGGCCTCCTTGGCCTGTCCTTCCCGGCCGAATTCGGCGGGCTCGAGGCCGACTGGCGCACCGTCGCCCTGGTGCAGGAGCGGATGGGGCTGCGCGGGCGCATGCGAAGGCGCGGGTGCAGTTCGGCCGGCCCATCGGCGCGTTTCAGGCGGTGCAGCACCGGCTGGCATCTGGCCTGGCCGATCGCCACGGGGCGGGATCAGGCGCGCGAGGCGTCGCAGGCCAAGGTCATCGCCTCCGAAGCGCTGCAATACGCGACCCGGCACGGGATGCAGATCCTCGCGACGGCGGGTTGCGCGGCCGAGAGCGAGATGGGTCGGCTCTGGCGCGACGCGCGGCTCTTCTCCTTCGGGGGCATCGGGATCGACGAGATTCTGCGCCGGATGGACGCCGCCGGGATGGAGCGCGGGTTCCTGATCGCGCCCAAGGTCGGCCGGCTTGGCCATCGCTCGACCTGGCGTCTGCCTTACGAGGTCGTGATGCGGGCGGTGAAGGCGCATCCCGACCGCTTCTTCGGGCTGGCGGGCCTAGACCCGACCAAGGGCATGAAGGGCGTCTGGGAATTCCAGCGCGCGGTCGAGGATTACGGCTCCATCGGCGCGCACGGCTACCCGCACTGGGTCGAGCTCGCGCCGGACGCGGCGCGCTGGTATCCGTTCTACGCCAAGTGCATAGAGCTCGACGTTCCCGTGCGGCTTCAGATCGGGCAGTCGATGGCCTACGCCTCCGGCCATCCCTGCCGATCGGTCGGCCGGCCGATCACCCTGGACGGCGTGGCCTGCTATCTGCCGGAGCTGAAGCTGGCCGGCATCCATGTGGGCATCCCCTGGACCGAGGAGATGATCGCGATGGCCTGGAAGCACAAGAACGTCTTCATCGGCTGCGACGCGCCTCGTCCGACCTACTGGCCTGAGAGTTTCGTGAAGTACATCAACAGCTTCGGGCAGGACAAGGCGATCTTCGGGACCGATTTCCCGGTGCTGGATTTCGAGCGGACCACGGCCGGCATCGTGGCGCTCGGTCTGAAGGAGGTCGCGAAGCGGAAGCTGTTCCGCGACAATGCCATCAGGCGCTACAAGCTCGAAGAGCGCGGCGTGAAGCTCACCGACGCCTGAGAAATTCTCTTTTTTGGCAGCAGGTTGCGGCTCGGACTTGATCCTGGGCGCAACCTTCGCCGGCACCCGGAGCGGCAGTTCGGAAAAAATGATCTTGAAACATGGGGTTGCGAGGTAAAACTGCCTCGCAACCTCAATCGCCAGAATCCCGCAGAGGGCACAGAATGATCGCCCAGGCGTGATGGGTCACGCTGGAGCAGTCGGATCCAATCCGGGGTCGGAGATACATATTTATTCAGAAATATCAGATCGTTGCGCGTTGTTCTTGATGCATTGCGCGAGCGAAAAAAATCATCGAAATGGGACGTCAGGGGGCGACCAGCGACGCATAGGTCAGCGCCCGTATCTCCTTGCGCAGCGGATAGGCGGAGGACGGGACCAGCTGGGTCATGAAGATCGTCGCCAGATCCCGCTTCGGATCCACCCAGAACACCGTCGAGGCCATGCCGCCCCAGCCGAAATCCCCCACGCTCGCCGCGGTCTTCGCCAGCCCCGGATCCAGCGTCACCGACACGCCCAGACCGAAGCCGATCCCGTCATAGGGGACCTCCGAGAACACCGCCTGCCCGTTGGCCGCGAGATCGCCGCGCAGGGCGTTGGTCGCCATCAACTCCACCGTCGTCGGCGCCAGCAGACGCGCGTCGCCGAGCGCGCCCTTGCCCCGCAGCATCTCGGCGAAGCGCAGATAGTCGTCGATGGTCGACACCAGCCCGCCGCCGCCCGAGGCCTGGCGGACCTGACCCTCGGCCCAACTGGTCTCGGCCCCGCGGTCGAGCAGCTTCAGATCGGCCTCCGGGGTTTTCGCGTAGCAACTCGCCAGCCGGTCGCGCTTGGCGTCGGGCACGGCGAAGAACGTGTCCTCCATGCCCAGCGGCGCGAAGATCCGCTCCTGAAAATACCGTGGGAGGGGCAGGCCCGAGACCACCTCCACCACGCGCCCCAGCACGTCGGTCGACACCCCGTAATTCCAGCGCGCGC
The DNA here is from genome assembly GCF_055129145.1 of Albimonas sp. Taxonomy (NCBI): domain Bacteria; kingdom Pseudomonadati; phylum Pseudomonadota; class Alphaproteobacteria; order Rhodobacterales; family Paracoccaceae; genus Albimonas; species Albimonas sp. Next base: position 13,235 of record NZ_JBSRTQ010000062.1, read on the forward strand.
CCGGATCGAAGCTGAGCGGCAGTTCGGCGAGCCGCCCGACCGTCGCCTCAAGCGCCTCGTCCTTCGCCGAAAAATCCAGTTTCCGCGCCTGCATCGCCTCGGCGACCGGGCCGGCGTTGAAGCCGTAGGTGAGGCCGGAGGTATGGGTGAGCAGGTGGTGGACGGTGAGCCGGGTCCGCGGCCGCTCCACCTGCTCGAGCGAGGTCGCGCCGGGGATCAGGACCTGGATGTCCTTGAATTCCGGCAGGATCTCGTCGAGCGGCGTGTCGAGATGCACCTGCGCGTTCTCGAACAGCATCAGGAAGGCGATGGTCATCGAGTAGATGCGGACCAGCGTGTCGCGGGTCCAGGGCGTCGCGCTCTCGACATCGCGCAGGCCGGTCATCGCATGGTGCACGACCTCGCCGCGGCGCGCGATCAGGACCTGGGCGCCGGGAAGGCGGCCGCTGTCGACCCAGCCCTGCATCCAGGGCCGCAGCCGGGCGAGGCGGTCAGGATCGAAGCCCAGCGTCGTCGGATCGCGCACAGGGTCGAGCATGGATGCCTCCTCACGGGCTCGCGGGGCTGCGGGCCCGTCGCCGCGGCCCGAGTCGCTCATCGCCTTCGACTTGAGGGGATCGGGCGGCGGACCGCAACCCTGCGCGCGCCCGACTTTTCGCAAACGGCGGCCGCGCATCGCAGAGAGCGCCCGGCGGCGGCGACGCCCATGGCGAGGACGGCCGGCATCCGCGGGCGTTCATGCGCCAGCGGCGCGCCGGGATCGACCACCACACGCGGCGGCGGGGCGGAAACCGCGCCGCCCTGCGACGAAAGGAGGGCCGCGCCTCAGAACAGGCCTTCGATGTCGCCGGCCGCGTTCACATGGATGCGCTCGGCCGCTGGCACGCGCGGCAGGCCGGGCATCGTCATGATCTCGCCGCAGATCGCGACCACGAAGCCGGCCCCGGCCGAGAGGCGAACCTCGCGCACCGGGATCGAGTGTCCGACCGGGGCGCCGCGCCGCTCCGGGTCGGTGGTGAAGCTGTACTGGGTCTTGGCCATGCAGATCGGCAGCCTGCCGTAGCCCTGCGCCTCCCAGTCCGCCAGCTGCTTGCGGATCTTCGCGTCAACCTGCACGTCCTCGGCGTGGTAGATGCGTTTCGCCACCGTCTCGATCTTTTCGAAGAGCCCCATCTCGTCGGGATAGAGGGGGGCGAAGCGGCTCGCCTCGCGCTCGACCATCTCCACCACCCTGGTCGCGAGCGCCGCCGCGCCGCGCCCGCCCTCGGCCCAATGGGTGGAGAGCACCGCCTCGACGCCCAGACGCGCGCAAAAGGCCTGGATCGCCGCGATCTCGGCCTCGGTGTCGGTGGTGATGTGGTTGATGGCGACGACGACGGGGACGCCGAACAGACGCACGTTGCCGATATGCCGGCCGAGATTAGCGCAGCCCGTCTCGACCGCCGCCACATCCTCGACCGCCAGCGCGTCGCGCGCGACGCCGCCGTTCATCTTCAGCGCCCGCACCGTGGCGACGATCACCGCGGCGGCGGGGGCGAGACCGGCCTTGCGGCACTTGATGTCGAAGAATTTCTCGGCGCCCAGATCGGCGCCGAAGCCCGCCTCGGTCACCACGTAGTCCGCGAGCTTCAGCGCCGTGCGCGTGGCCACGACCGACGAGCAGCCATGCGCGATGTTGGCGAAGGGCCCGCCATGGACGAAGACCGGGTTGTTCTCGAGCGTCTGCACCAGGTTGGGCAGCATCGCGTCCTTCAGAAGCGTGGTCATCGCGCCGTCGGCGTTCAGGTCGCGGCAGAACACCGGCGATCCGTCGCGGCGCAGCGCCACGACCATGTCGCCGAGCCGCGCGCGCAGATCGTCGAGATCATGCGCGAGGCAGAGGATCGCCATAACCTCCGACGCCACCGTGATGTCGAAGCCGCTTTCGCGCGGGAAGCCGTTGGCCGCGCCCCCGAGGCCCAGCGTCACCTGGCGCAGCGCCCGGTCGTTCATGTCCATCACCCGGCGCCAGGACACGCGGCGGACGTCGATCTCCAGCTTGTTGCCCCAGTGGATATGGTTGTCGATCATCGCGGCCAGCAGGTTGTGCGCCGAGGTGATGGCGTGGAAATCCCCGGTGAAATGGAGGTTCATGTCCTCCATCGGCACCACCTGCGCGTAGCCGCCGCCCGCCGCTCCGCCCTTCATGCCGAAGTTGGGCCCCAGCGAGGCTTCGCGGATGCAGACCACCGCCTTGCGGCCGATGGCGTTCAGCCCGTCGCCGAGGCCGATGGTGGTCGTGGTCTTGCCCTCGCCCGCCGGGGTGGGGCTGATCGCGGTGACGAGGATCAGCTTGCCGTCGGGCCGGCCTTCCTGGGCCTTGATGAAGGCGGCGTCGATCTTGGCCTTGTCATGGCCGTAGGGGTGCAGATGCCGGGCGGGGATGCCCAGCGCCGCCCCGATCTCCTGGATCGGCTTCTTTTCGGCGGCGCGGGCGATCTCGATATCGGACATCCGGGTTTCCTTGCGGATCATGTCGTCGGGCGGCGACGGGTTGTTGCAGCTTCGAAGGGGGACGCGGTCGCCGTCAGATGTCCAGGCGACGATGCAGAAAATCGAGGATGGCGTCGGCGATCAGCGGCGCCGAGGCCGGGTCGAGGTGAAAATGATGGTCGCCGGGCAGCGTCGCCGTCGCGTAATCCGCGATCAGCTCGGCGCCGAGCCGCGCCATCTCGGCGGCATGGGGCCGGGCGCGCAGACTGCCGCCGTCGGCCCAGATGTTGAGCACGGGGCAGCGGATGGCGCGCAGCACGGTCTCGACCTGCTCGCGGGTCAGCTTGACGGCGGAGCTTGCGAAGAGCCGCGGGTCGCCGCGCATCGCGAAGCCGTCCGCGGTCTCGTCCAGGGCGCGCGCCGCCAGCGCCCCGGCGGTCGCGGCGGAATTGCCCTGCTCGCCGCGGCGGCGGGCGTAGTCCTCCCGGGTCGCGAAGGTCCGCGGCGGCCGCGTCTTGCGCTCGCGGGTCTCTTCGACGAAGGCGCGCAAGGTGGTGACGAAATCGGCTGCGGCGGGCACGGGGGCGAGCGCATCGAGCGCCACGAAGGCGCGCGCCCGCGCCGGCTGGGTGGCGGCGAAGAGCGACGCGATGACGGCCCCCCGGGAATGGCCGAGCAGCACGCAGTCTGCCCAGCCGATCTGGTCGAGCAGCCCGGCGATCTGCGGCAGGTCATCCCAGATGTTGTAGGTGGCGTGGGCCGCGCGATGGGCGCTGAGCCCCTGACCGCTGAGGTCGAGCGCCACGACATTGCAGCCCGGGAGCCTGGGCGCCAGTTCCTGGAAACTCGCCGCATGATCCATCCAGCCGTGCAGCGCCAGCACCGGCGTCCCGCCCTGCGGTCCCCAGGCCAGCCCGGCCAGGCGCAGGCCGTCCACCTGCCACTCGCATTCCCTCGGGTCCGTCATGCCGCTCTCGCCCCCTCGCGCCGTTTATGGTCATTCGTCCGGTCATAGCCCAACCCGCCCCCGCGCTCGAAGCGGCGGAGTGTCCATCGCCCGAGAATTCGGGAGGCGGGGGGCGGTGAGGCGAGCCGGACGGTCGAAGGTGGGGCGGATGCGAGACGCGCCCGACCTCGTCGCGAAAAACCTCAGTCCGCGCGCGGCGCCGGCGAAAGTCCCGCATGGCGCGCCTTCAGCTGCAGACCGAGCAGGCCCGAGTAGAAGCGCGACTGGGCGAGGTTGCCGCCCATGAACCACAGCCCCTCCTGCGCGGTGGGCTTCCACATGTTGCGCAGCTCGCCCTCCCACGGACCCGGATCGCCCCGGGTGTCGGAGCCGTAGCCCCAGCAGCGCCCGATCCGCGCCGCGGTCGCCTCGTCGATCAGGCGGGCCACCCATTCCTCCATCGCGCCGAAGCCGGTGGCGTAGACGATCATGTCCGCCGCCAGCACCTCGCCGTCGTCGAGCACCATCCCCTCGGGCGAGAGGCGCGCGATGCCGACGCCCGAGCGGATCCCGATGCGTCCGTCGATCACCATCGCGCAGGCGCCGACGTCGAAATAGTAGCCCGAAGCGGTGCGCGGATATTTCAGCATCCCCGTGCCGTCCTCGCCGAAGTCCAGGGCGAAGCCCGCGGCCTCGATCGCCTCGTAGAACCCGGCCTCGTCCTCGCGCACCTTCGCCCAGACGCGGCGCGCATTCTCCTCCTGCACCCGGAAGGGGGAGGCGGCGAGCAGCAGGTCCGCCCGGTCGGTCGTGATCCCCCGGTCCACCGCGTCCTGGGAGAAGAGGGGCCCGAGCATCGTCTCGACCACCGTCTTCTGCTGCACGATCATCGTCGACGAGCGCTGGATCATCACCGGATGCGCCCCGTTCGCCACCAGGTCCGCGGCGATGTCATGGGCGCTGTTGTTGGCGCCGACGATGATGACGCGCTTGCCCTCCATCCCCGCGCCGCTGGCGAATTCGGAGGAATGCAGCTGGGCGCCGGCGAAGGTTTCCGCCCCCTCGATCTCGGGCCGGCGGGGGAAGCCGGCGTTGCCGACCGCCATCACCAGATGGGTGGGGGCGAGCGTGACGGTCTGACCGTCCCGCTCGACGGTCGCGATCCAGCCGTCGTCGGCCGCGTTGCGCGCGGCGGCGAGGCAGGTCGTGCCGGTCCAGACCGCGAGTTCCAGCGCGTGGGCGTAGCTTTCCAGCCAGTCGCCCATCTTGTCCTTCGGCGTGAACACCGGCCAGAAGTCGGGGAACGGCAGATAGGGCATGTGGTCGTACCAGACCGGGTCATGCAGGGTCAGGGCCTTGTAGCGCGACCGCCACTGGTCGCCGACGCGGGGATGCTTGTCGACGATCAGATAGGGCACGCCCAGCATCTCGAGCCTTGCGCCGAGCGCGAGGCCCGCCTGCCCGCCGCCCACCACCAACACATAGGGCTGCGCGGTCTTGCCGAAAGCGTCGGTCTTCGCGGCGAACCGCTCCTTCCAGTTGCGCCCATGGGGGTCTTCGAAAAGGCCAGAGGGGCGGCGGGCGCGCAGCGGCTCCTCGTGGCCCTTCAGCTCCTCCAGCGCCAGCATCAGGGTCCGGCAACGGCCGTCGCGCAGCCGCACATAGCCGCGGCCGCGGCCGAGCGCGGTTTCGAAGGCGACGAAGCCTTCCTGCGCATCGGCGGCGGCGGGTTCGGGCGCCACCACCAGCCCGGCCGGCGAGGCCTGCCCGATGGCGAAGCCCGCGATGGCCTCGGCGCCCTCGAGGGTCTGCAGGGTCCAGCCGACGGCGATGAAATCGCGCCAGAACCCGTCGGGGAGGAACAGGTCCGCGACCGCCTCCGCATTCCGCGCCGCCACGGCCGCGTTCAGGGCCTGCGCCCAGGTCTCGATATTCATGCTCTTTCCCTCATCCCCTCGCGGCGCATCTGCGCGCGCCGCCGTCCCATCGACCACGCGGGCCCCCGATCAGTCTTCCGAAACCATCAGGCCTGCGGTCTCCCCGCCATCCACGGTGATCACGTCGCCGGTCACGTAGCCCGAGCGCGGCGAGATCAGCCAGGCCGTCGCCTCGGCCACGTCCTCGGCCATCCCGATCCGGCCCATCGGGATGCGCGCGGTCAGCAGCGCCCGACGGCCGGGAAGCGCGAGGGTGCGGGCCATCATCCGCGTCTCTATCTGGCCGGGGCAGACGGCGTTGATGCGCACGCGGGGCCCGATCTCCAGCGCCAGCGACTTGGTCAGGCCGATCAGCGCGGCCTTGGAGGCGGTGTAGAGCGCGAGGCCCTTCTCCCCCGCCTTGCCGGCCACCGAGGCGATCATCACCACCGCGCCCCCGCCCGCTTCCAGCGCCGGCAGCAGGCGCGCGGTCAGCATCACCGGAGCGCGGAGGTTCAGGTCCATCACCTTGTCGTAGAGCGCGTCGTCGGTCTCCGCGAAGACCGCACGCACGCCGACGCCGGCGTTGTTCACCAGGCCCGAGAGCCGCCCGGCCGAAAGCTCCAGCGCGCGGTCGGCGGCGGCGGCGATGCCGGCGGGGGACCCCAGATCGGCCTCGAAATACGCGGCGCCGGGGATCTCGGCGGCGAGCGCGGCGCCGGCTTCGGCGTCGCGGCCGCAGAACAGGACCGGCCAGCCCTCGTCGACCATCAGGCGGACGCAGGCGGCGCCGATGCCATGGGTTCCCCCGGTGACGAGGACGGGGGCGGCGTCGGCGGGGGCGAGAGACCGGGGCATGGCGGTTCCTGTATCGGGTGGAAGGGGGACGGGCGGCGGCATCCGCCGCCCGCGCATTCGTCGCCGCGCGAAGCGGGTCGGGCGTCGGGGAGATCAGGCCCGAAACGGCGGCCGCTTGTCCATGATCCCCAGCGCCGGCTCGACGGCATGAGCGGCCTCCGAGGCGAGGATCGCGCGGGGATCGGAATGATGCGCGCGCGTTCGGTCCCGCATCGCCGGACGTCGTTCATCCATCTGAAGTCAAGCCATTGACCCGAGGCGTCGTTGCGCCTCTAAGCTGTTCGCCTGACCGTTTCCGCGCCCGCAAGCCCCCGATGGGCCGGCGCGCCATATCGAGGCGACGCATTGAAACCCCATGCATTCCCGGCCGCGATCGCGGGCGCGCTGCTGCTCACGGCCTGCGCCCCGCCGCCCGACTACGCCAATACCGAAGCGCTGCGCATCGGCGCCCCGCGCCTCGACGCCGCCCAGATCCGGGCGCGCCAGACCATGCGATTCGACGACGTGACCGAGCAGGCGCTGCTGATCGAGGCGACGCAGGTGCTCCAGGATCTCGGCTTCACCATCGAGGAGAGCGTGGCCCGCTACGGCGTGCTCGCCGGCTCCAAGGACCGCGACGCGACCGAGGCCGGCCAGGTCGCGGGCCAGATCGCGCTGACCGTGGCCTTCGCGCTGCTGGGCGCGCAATACAACCCCGTCTACGACACCGACCAGGTGATTCGCGCCACGCTGACCACCCGGCCGCTGGGCGAGGATGACGCGCAGCTGCGGGTGTCGTTCGAGCGGATCGTGACCACCAACCAGGGCCTGTCGCGGGCCGAGGAGCTGACCGCGCCGGAATTCTCCTCCGGGTTCTTCGAGCAGGTCCGCTCCGGTCTCGCGGCGAAAGGCTGAACCATGCGCAGCATCCTCCTCATCGCCCTCGCCGCCGCCGCCCTGTCGGGCTGCGTGTCGACGCCCGCCACCACCTACATGCCCAGCCCCAAGAGCGCGCTGGAACTGCGCGCGATCCAGACCCGCGTGGTCCCCCTGCCGGCCGACGACGCCATGCGCGACGTGATCGCCACGATGCATGACCTCGGCTACCGCATCACCCGGGTCGCGCCCGACGCGCGCACCGTGTCGGGCACCCGCCAGTCGACCCTGCGCATGGCGGTGATCGTGCAGCCCAAGGGGCCGGAGGAGAGCGCGGTGCGGGCCAACGCCTCGCTGATCGCGCCGCTGCGCGAAACGCAGGTGGACAGCCCCGTCTTCTACCAGCGGAACTTCTTCGAACCGTTGGGCGCGACCTCGGGCCGGGCGCTGGCCGAACTGCCCGCCTCCGCCGACGCCCCCGACGCGCCGCGTCCGGTGGCCGAGATCAACACGGCGCGCGAGCGCGAAGCGGCCGCCGCCGCCGCGGGCGCCGCCATCCCCAAACCCAAGTCGGGAGACTGACCCCAATGCGCCACCGCATCCTCTTCGCCCTTCCCGTCGCCGCCCTGCTCGCCGCCTGCGCGCCCGCGAGCGAGCATGCGCGCGAGGTCGAGGCCGGCGCCGGTTCCGGCGACAAGCTGACCGCCGGAACCGTGCAGCGCGAAATCCGCGAAGGCATGAGCGGGGCCGACGTGGCCGGCGCGCTCGGCTCGCCCAACATCGTGACCCGCGACAGCGACGGGACCGAGACCTGGGTCTATGACCGCATCTCCACCAACCAGGTCTATTCCCAGTCCTCGGGCGGGGTGAACGTGCTGTTCCTCGGCGGCGGCGGCGCGGCGGCGGGGGCCTCGCAGACCTCGCAGCGCACGCTGACCGTGGTGATCCGCTTCGACGCGGCCTCGCGCGTGCGCAGCTTCACCTACCGGTCCTCGTCGTTCTGATGCCGGAGGGGCTGATGCCGGAGGGGCTGATGCCGGAGGGGCTGATGAAGGCAGGGCTGATCGGGCGGCGGGGCTTCGTGCTCGCCGGCCTCGGCCTCGCCGGGCTGGCGAGCGCCGGCTGCATGGCCACCGGCGCCGATCAGGTCGCGGCGCTGTCGCCAACGGCCTCGAGCACCGCGGCGCGCGCCCGCCAGTCGCGCCGGTTCGAGACGTCGGACCGCGCGCTGATGCTTCAGGCCTCGCTCGGCGCGCTGCAGGATCTGGGGTTCTCGATCGACGAGAGCGATGCGGGGCTCGGCGTCATCGTCGGCTCCAAGGTCGCGCAGGGGCGGGTCCGCGCCCAGGTGACGGTGCGCGAGGCGGCGAACGGCGCGGGCTCCGTGGTCCGCGCCACCTTCCAGCGCATCGTGGCCAGGCCGGGCGCGATGCTCTCGGTCGGCGAGACGCTGGACGACCCCGCGCTTTACCAGGGGTTCTTCGAGCGCGTCGCCCAGTCCGCCTTCCTGACCGCCAACGAGATCTGATGCTTATGCTTCGCCCCCTGATCGCCGCAGGCGCCGCCGTGGTCCTGCTCGCCGGCTGCCAGACCGACAGCCGCCGCCAGGTGCTGCAGACCACCCACAGCCAGGCCGCGCAACGCTCCATCTCGACCCGGTATTTCGAGACGGAGAAGCTGGCCGACGTGTTCCAGGCGGTGCTGTCGTCGCTGCAGGATCTGGGCTTCGTGGTGGATCGCGCCGACCCCGCGCTCGGCACCGTGTCGGCCACCAAGTTCGACGGTGGGTTGACGCGGTTCACGGTGTCGGTGCGGGCGGGGGGCAGCGGCAAGACCATCGTGCGCGCCTCGGGCCAGGTGAACCAGACCGAGATCTCCGACCCCGCCGCCTTCCAGCGGTTCTTCGATGCGCTGGAGCAGGCGTTGTTCCTGCAGGCGAACCGGATCGACTGAGAGGGGGCTCAGCCGGGGGCGCCGCCCGCCCGGTAAGCGACCCTGCCGCCGCTCAGCGTCAGCTTCGCGGCCGGGGTCACGCCCTCGGGCCAGTCGACCAGCACCAGATCCGCGCGCAGCCCCGCCTCGATCCGCCCCCGGTCGGTCAGGCCCGAGGCCGCCGCCGGACCCGACGACACCAGTCCCCAGAGCGTCGCCAGCGGCGCCCGGCGTTCGTCCTGCAGCCGGGCCACCGCCGCCAGCATCGCCGGATAGAAATAGTCCGAGGCGAGCACGTCGCAGAGCCCCGCCTCCACCATGTCGCCCGCGGACGGCGAGCCGATATGGCTGCCGCCCCGCACCGCGTTGGGCGCGCCGAAGACGATGAGGTCGCCGGCGGCGCGCGCGGCCTCGGCCACCTCAAGCGTCATCGGGAATTCGGAGATCCGGGCGCCGAGGCCGCGGTAATAGTCCCGCGTCTCGGTCTGCGTGTCGTCATGGCTGAGCATCGGGGCGCCGGCGGCGCGGCCGGCCTCCGCCAGCGCGCGGATCGCGGCGTCGATGCCCGGGCGGCGGGTCCAGATTTCTGCGAGCCGATCCAGATAGGCGTCGACCGTCAGGCCGGAACGCCCGGCCTGCCTGGCGAGGCGCGTGCGCAGACGGGGGTCGTCGAGCGCGGCCGCGGCGAAATCGGGCGACTGCTCGAAGGCGCGTTCCTGCAGGGCGGTGTCGAAACTGCGCAGCGACATCGAGGTATGGTCGTTGAAGGCGAGCGACGGCGTGCGGGGGGAGGCGAGCGCCCGGCGGATCAGCGGCTCGGCTTCGATTGCGAACGTCTCCCAGCGCAGCTGCACGCGGTTGTCGACGGTCAGCCGCGGGGCGAGCGCGTCGAGCGCGTCGAAAAACGCCTCGCCGCGGGGGACGGAGCGCAGGCCGGGCTCCCAGCTCAGCGTCAGCGCGTGATAGGCGGTGGCGATGCCGTTGGCGGCGAGCTGGCGGTCGGTGTCGAGGATCGCGGCGTCGAGCGGGAAGCAGACGTCGGGCCGGGGCGAGACCTGGCGTTCGAACGCGTCGCCGTGGAGGTCGACGAGGGCGGGGGCGAGGACGAGCCCCGCGGCGTCGATGTCGCGCGCATCGCCGGCGGCCTGGCCGACGGCGGTGATGCGGTCGTCCTCGACGGTGACCTCGGTGGTCTCGACGCCGCCCGGCAGGATCACGCGCGCCCCCGTGAACCGCACCGCCCCCGTGAACCGCTCCGCCCCTGGGACCTGCTCCGCCCCCGTGCCTCGCTTCGCCATGCCTCGCCCTCCGCAGCCTCGCCGGGGCCGGGAGGCCCAAGCTCGCGCAGAATGCATCCGCGAGGAGCGGGGGCAAGTCTCGGGACAGGGGCGCGGCGGTGGGCCCCAGGCCGAGAGGCAGGCGGCGGGACAGGTTCGGGGGCGCGCCCGCGTCGAGAGCGGGACCGCGCGAAGGCGGCCCCCGCGATGGGCGCGGCGCGGAAGCGGATCCCGCCGACCGACCCGCCGGGCCGCCGGTCCC
>NZ_JBSRTQ010000063.1:0-23605 GCF_055129145.1 Albimonas sp.
GGCGCGTCGCCGCAGCCGGGGCCGCGGCCGGCGCACGCGGCGCAGGCGCGGCGCCGGCGGCGGCCGCAGGCCCGCCCTCGGTCGGCTTCACGACCCGCTTGCGGGCCTTGGTCTCGACCACGACCGACTTCGACCGGCCATGGCTGAAGCTCTGCTTGACGCGGCCTTCGCCGCCTCGCGGCGCAGGGCCGCGGGTTCTCAGAGTGCCGCCGGTCTTGTCGTTGCCGTCCATGCTGTCGTCCATCAACGTCCTGTTCGCGTCCGCTGCCCCGGGGGCCGTATGCGGCGCCCCATGAGGCGCCTGGAATCGGATGTCTCCTGGCGGAGGCGTCCGGCTTCGCGGTCCCGGGCGGGGCCGCCGTGTTCGCCCCGATCGGGGGCCTTGCAGCCACGCCGGCCCCGAACGGGCGGGCGCGTCGTCGTCGGGCCTTCGCTTCGGAAGGCTTCGGGCCTTGCGTCGCCTTGCGGCGGCGCGGGTCCCGGCGCCTTCCCAAGGGAAGGATCGTCGGCGCCCCTCCTGGCGGAGGGAAAGGGACGCGGCAGCGATCTGTTCGCAGCCGGTCCCAAACGGGTCAGGGGTCCGACCGTTCGGTCGAACCCTCGGTCTCGCTCCGGTCAACCGCCGGCGCGTCTTGCGCGGGGCCGACCGGCTCTTCGTCGCCGGAGGGCCCTTCGAGGGGCAGGGTCCGGGGCCGGAAGCCGGAGAGTCGGGCCGCTTCCCGCAACACGCGGTCGGTGGCTCCATCCGCCTCCAGCGCGGCGTGTATCACATAGTCTCGTCCGAAGGCCAATCCCAACTCTTCGCTGGAAAGAACGTCGATCAGCGTTGCGTCGCCTGAAAGCGGCGCCAGCTTGCCGAGACCCTGGTCCGAGCCGTCGCGCGCATGCAGCAGGACGCCGACCGGACCTTTCTTCAGCCGCGCTTTTACCTTCTCGAACCCGGTGACCGCAAGCCCCGCCTTTCGGGCCAGCGCCACCGAATCGCCCACCCGCCGGGCGAGCAGCGATTCCAGCCGCTCGGCGAACCCCTCCGGCACCGTCACCGGCGCCCGGGCCACGCGCGAGAAGGCCCGTTTGCGGATCGCCTGGTCCAGCACCTCGCGACGCGAGGTCAGCCAGATGCCGTGGCCGGGCAGTTTCTCCGCCAGGTCGGGCACCACGTCGCCGTCGGGCCCGATCACGAACCGGATCAGATTGTCGGTCGGACCGCTTTCGCCCAGCACGATGCAGCGCCGTTCCGGTCCGTCCTCGCGGTCCTTGCGCCGTCCGCCTCGTGTCACGGGTCGCCTCGCCTGGTCGGATGGGTCCGCGCCTGCGGACGGAAACGCGCGCCCGGGCCGGTCAGGCCGGGGCGCGCGGATTTTCGCCTGCCGGAAGGCTCAGGCCCCCTGCGTCTCGCCTTCGGCGGCCTCGGCCGCTTCCGCGGCCGCCGCGTCGGCGGCGAGCTCTTCCTCCGTCACCCAGCCCAGCATCAGGCGGGCGCGCATGACCAGGGCCTGCGCCTCCTCGAGGCTCACGTCGAACGACTCGAGCACGCCGTCGTCCTTGGACCGCTTGCCGTCGACCACGGTCCAGCCGCCGGCCAGCTCCCAATCGGCGCAGGTGGCGAAGTCCTCGAGGGTCTTCACCCCGTCATTGGCCAGCGCCAGGATCATCTGCGGGGTCAGCCCCTCGAACTCGAACAGATCGTCCTGCACGCCCAGCTCCGCGGCCTTGTCGAGCGCCTGCTGGTTGAGCTCTTCGAGCGACTCGCGGGCGCGGGCCTGAAGCTCTTCGGCGGTGCCCTCGTCGACGCCGTCGACGGCGAGCAGCTCCTCCAGCTCCACATAGGCGACCTCTTCGAGGGTGGTGAAGCCCTCGGAGACCAGCAGCTGCGCCACGAATTCGTCGACGTTCATGGTGTCCATGAACAGCTTGGTGCGCTCGGCGAACTCGGCCTGGCGGCGGGAGGATTCCTCCTCCTCGGTCAGGATGTCGATGTCCCAGCCGGTCAACTGCGAGGCGAGCCGCACGTTCTGGCCGCGACGCCCGATGGCGAGCGAAAGCTGCTCGTCGGGCACCACCACCTCGATGCGCCGCGCGTCCTCGTCGAGCACCACCTTGGCGACCTCGGCGGGCTGCAGGGCGTTGACGATGAAGGTCGCGGGATCCTCGGACCACGGGATGATGTCGATCTTCTCGCCCGAAAGCTCGGAGACGACGGCCTGCACGCGCGAGCCGCGCATACCGACGCAGGCGCCCACGGGATCGATCGACGAATCGCGGCTGATCACGCCGATCTTGGCGCGCGAGCCGGGGTCGCGGGCGACCGCCTTCACCTCGATCACGCCGTCATAGATCTCGGGCACTTCCATCTTGAAGAGCTCGGCCATGAATTCCGGCGCGGTGCGCGACAGGAAGATCTGCGGGCCGCGGACTTCGGAACGCACGTCGCGGATGAAGGCGCGGATGCGGTCGCCGTTGCGGTACATCTCGCGCGGGATCAGCTGGTCGCGACGGATCACGCCCTCTCCGCGGCCGAGATCCACGATGACGTTGCCGTATTCCACCCGCTTCACCACGCCGTTGATGATGGTGCCGACGCGGTCCTTGAATTCCTCGAACTGACGCTCGCGCTCGGCCTCGCGGACCTTCTGCACGATGACCTGCTTGGCGGTCTGCGCGGCGATCCGCCCGAATTCCAGCGTGGGCAGGGGTTCGGAGATGAAGTCGCCTTCCTCCGCCTCGGGGTTCATCGCCCGGGCTTCGGAGAGCGCGATTTCGGTGAAGTGATTCTCCACGGTCTCCACGACCTCGCGGGCGCGGGACATGCGCAGCTCGCCGGTCTTGCGGTCGATTTCGGCGCGGATGTCGTATTCGGCGCCGTAGCGGGACCGCGCCGCCTTGGCGAGGCTGTCTTCCATCGCCTCGATCACGAGGTTCGGGTCGATCAGCTTCTCACGCGCGACGGCGTCGGCGATCTGCAGCAGTTCAAGCCGGTTTGCGCTGACCATTGGTCTTCTCCTGATCGTCGCCGCCATCCTCGGGGCCGTCATCGTCCCCGTTCTCGGCGTCGTCATCCTCGATGTCGTCGTAGAGGCTTTCGTCCATGTCGTCGGTGGCGAGCCCCGCCGCCTTGCGGGCCCGCAGCGATTCGGCGATCAGCTCATCCGTCAGGATCAGCTTGGCGTCCGACAGCCATTCGAATTTCAGGCCGATGGTCCCCTCGGGGATCTCGATCAGGATCTCGCCGTCCTCGACCCCGGCCAGCTGGCCTTTGAAGCGCTTGCGGCCGTCGATCATCTCGGTGGTTTCGATCTTGGCTTCCCAGCCGTCGAACCGCTCGAAATCCTTGAGGCGGGTCAGCGGGCGGTCGATGCCCGGCGACGAGACCTCCAGCGCGTAGACGCCCTGGATCGGGTCCTCGACGTCGAGCGCGGCCGAGAGCGCGCGCGAAAGCGTGGCGCAGTCCTCGACCTCCATCGTGCCGTCGGGCTTCTCGGCCATGATCTGCAGCGTGGATTTGCGCGCGCCCGACATGTAGCGCAGGCGCACGAGCTCGAAGCCCATCCCCTCCACCGTCGGCAGGATGAGTTCCGCCAGGCGGCGGTCCATCGGGGCTTTCGCCACCAGTTCGGTCGTCATCGGCATCGCCTCCTCAGGTCGCTCGCGCCCGCCGGAAAAGACGAAGGGCGGGCCGCAGCGGCCCGCCCTTTCGGTCCGGTCGCCACGATCCTCGGAAGGACCGCAGCGCCGCTATGTCGAGGGGGATATACACGTCTCCCCCCGCCCCGGCAAGGGCCGGGACGCATGCGGTTCCCTCCTGGCGCCCGGGCGAACCAGGACGCGCAGGCCGGGGCGCTGGTCGCCTGCGACGGCGGCGAGGTCGCGCAGGCGCGCGCCGCGGCGGCGCGCCGAATTCACCGTCATCCGTGCGCAAGCGGGCGCGGCGCATGTCAGGCCATCGCCGCGCGCGCGTCCAGCGGCCGCTCGTTGATCGGCAGATGCACGATGGCGGAGAACGCCCCGATGCCCACCCCGACCCACCACACCGCGTCATAGCTGCCGAACCGGTCGTAGAGCGCGCCGCCGAGCCAGACGCCGAGAAACCCGCCCAGCTGGTGGGACAGGAACACCCCGCCATAGAGCGTGCCCATGTAGCGCATCCCGTAGATCTGCCCGACGAGCCCCGCGGTCAGCGGCACGGTGGCGAGCCAGAGCGACCCCATCACCGCCGAGAAGACCAGCACGGTCCCCGGCGTCATCGGCAGCAGGATGAAGGCGGCGGAAGCCACGGTCCGCCCGGTATAGATCAGCGCCAGCATCAGCCGCTTGGAATAGACCGCGCCGAGGCGCCCCGCGATCAGCGTGCCGGCGATGTTCATCACCCCGATCAGCCCGATGGCCCAGGCCCCGAGCTGCGAGGTCGTCGAGATCCCGAACCCCGCCAGCACGCCGGAGGGGTCGACCGCCGCGCAGGCCTCGGTGATGAAGGCCGGGAAATGCGCGGTGATGAAGGCGAGCTGATAGCCGCAAGAGAAGAAGCCGAGGAAGATCAGCAGATAGGACGGGTCGGTCACCGCCCGGCGCAGGGCGGGGCCCATCGGGGCCGTATCGGCGCTTCCCACGCTCCGGTCCGGGGCGGTGCCGCGCATCAGCGGCAGCGCCAGCAGCGTGACGAGGATCAGGACCGCGAACACCTGAAAGACCTGAGACCAGGGCATCGCCGCCAGCAGCATCCCCGCCACCGGCGTCAGCAGGAACTGCCCGGCGGACCCCGCGGCGGTGGCGATGCCGAGCGCGAGCGAGCGATGCTCATCCGACGCGGCCTTGCCGACCATGGCGAGGATCACCCCGAAGCCGGTGCCCGCGATCCCCATCCCGATCACCATGTTGAGCAGCTGGTGACCGCCCGGCGTGGTGGCGACGGCGGCCGCCAGCAGCCCCGCCGCATAGGTCGCCGCCCCCAGCGCAATGGCGCGCCGCGGCCCCCAGCGGTCGGCCAGCGCCGCGAACAGCGGCTGCCCGATGCCCCAGAACAGGTTCTGGATGGCGATGGCGAACGAGAATTCGGCCCGCGGCCAGCCGAAATCCTCGGCCACCGGGATCTGGAACAGGCCGAAGGCGGCGCGGATGCCGAAGGACACGAAGATCACCAGGCAGCCGCCGACCAACACCGGGGTGATCAGGCGTTGGGAGGGGGCGGTCATGACGCGGTCCCCTCCGGCGCCCGCCATTCGGTGAGGGTCACGCCGGTTTCGGGGGTCAGGATCTCGGGGGGGCCGGGGATCAGGCCGGCGGCGGCGAGCGCGTCCTCGGCGGAATATCCGGGGCCGAGGCCGGAGAAAACGGGCCGGCCGCCGGGCAGGGGGCAGGACGGGTTGCGGGCCAGATGGAAGGACGCGAAGCCGTGGGCGAGGAACAGGTCGAAAGCGGCCCGCCCGCCGGGGACCCCGATGCGGCCGCCATCGGGGACGACGGTCGCCAGCATCTCGGCCACCGGCACGTCGGCGGGGTTCCATTCCCAGGCCTCCAGGCCGCGGGTCAGGCCGCGATGGCCACGGCTCATCACCACCCGCAGGCGGCGGGCGGCGTTGGGCGTCGCCTCGTGGCTGGCGCGGGCGAGCACGGTCGCCGCGCAGGCGTCGAGCGCCGCCTGGAACCGCGCCCAGTCGTTGGCGTCGCCGAGCCCGGGGGGAAACCGGCCCTCGGCGTCGGCGATGCAATCCTCCGGCGACAGAATCGCATGCCCCTCGATCCGCCAGCGGGCGGGGAGGACGGAGGCGGGGGGGGCGGCGGTCTGGGTCATGGAGATGCGGTTCGTTGCCGGGCGACAGGTCGCGTCGCCGCCGGAGACTGGCCGAGGGGGCGCCCTCAGGCAAGCCGGGAATGTAAGGCGGGCTGACCTTGATCGACGCCGCCACAGGCCCTGACGGCCCGCCCAGCTTGACACCGGGCCCGCGCCGCCGCATCGCCGACGGGTCGTTTCGCCCTACCCTTGCCGCCCGCGCCCATGCCCGACCGAAGCCAGAGGAGCCTGCCCCGACGATGACCGCCCCCGGATCCTCCGCCGCATCCCCCGCCCCGCATGACGCCGCCCAGACCCCGATGGCCCGCTACCGCGCCCTGGTCCGCGCCGGCACGCTGACCGAGGACCCGGCCCAACGCCACGCGGTCGAGCAGCTGCAGCTCCTCCACGACCGGCTCAAGGACTACGATCCGGGGCAGGGCAAGAAGGTGGCGCGCGGCTGGTTCGGCTGGGGGCGCGAGCGGGCGAAGCAGGACACGCTCGGCGGACTTTACCTCTATGGCGGGGTCGGGCGGGGCAAGTCGATGCTGATGGACCTGTTCTGCGACATCGCCCCGATCGCCCCCAAGCGCCGCGTGCATTTCCATTCGTTCATGCAGGAGATCCACGCCGGCATCAAAAAGGCCCGCGACGCCGGGTCCTCCGACCCCATCGCGGAGGTGGCGGAGACGGTCGCGGCTTCGGCCACGCTGCTCTGCTTCGACGAGATGCAGATCACCGACATCGCCGATGCGATGATCGTGGGCCGGCTCTTCGAGGCGCTGTTCGCGCGCGGCGTGGTGATCGTCACCACCTCCAACCGCCATCCCGACGACCTCTACAAGGATGGCCTCAACCGCGCGATCTTCGTGCCGTTCATCGAAATGCTCAAGCAGCGGCTCGACGTGCACCATCTGGAGGGGGCCGAGGACCATCGTCGCGACCGCGCCCGCGCCGACCGCCGCTATGTCGCCCCGCTCGGCCCCGAGGCGAGCGAGGCGGTGGACCGGATCTGGGAAAGCCTGGGAACCGGCCCCGAAACCCCGCTCGACCTGAAATTTCCCGGCCGTACCGAGACCTTCCCCCGCCATCGCAATCGCGCCCTGCGCGCCACGTTCGACGCGCTCTGCGCCCGGCCGCTCGGCGCCGCCGACTATCTGGCGCTGGCCGAGGCGGTGGACGCGCTGGTGATCGAGGACGTGCCCCGCCTGTCCCGCGCCCGCAACAACGAGGCGAAACGCTTCGTCACCCTCATCGACGCGCTCTACGAAGCGCGCACGAAGCTGTACATATCGGCCGAGGCGGAGCCGGAGACGCTTTACCTCGAGGGCGCGGGCGCCTTCGAGTTCGAGCGCACCGCCTCGCGGCTCGACGAAATGCGGGCGGCCGGCTGGCCGGAAAAGGCGGACTGACATGCGCTGGCGCCTGCGCCGGGCCTTCGACGCGGCCCTCGAAAGCTTCTGGTTCCTGCCGCTGCTGATGGTGGCGCTGAGCCAGTCGCTGGTGATGCCGGCGATCCTGTTCGGCGTCGATCCGGCGTCCTGGGCGACCGCGGCGGGGCTGGACGGGCTCGCGACGCAGATCACCACGCTCGCGGTGAAGCTCGACCGCGACGGGGCCCGCGACGTGCTGAGCATGATCGCGGGGGGGATGATCACCACCGTCTCCATCGTCTTCTCGCTCAGCTTCGTGGCGCTGACCCTGACTTCGCAGCAGATCGGCCCGCGGATCATCGACTTCTGGCTGCGCTCCAACATCACCCAGGCGCTGCTCGGGCTCAGCCTCGCGGCCTTCTTCGCCAGCCTCTCCGGGCTGCTGGCGATGACCCAGACCTCCGAGACCGGGCGGGTGGCGCTGATGTCGGTGGCCATCGCGGCGCTGCTGGGCTCGCTGTCGGTGGTGATGGTGGTGCTGTTCGCCACCCGCATGTCCGAGGCGATCCGCGCCGACGCCACCGTGGCGCGCATCGGCGACGCCTTCGTCGCGGCCTGCCGCTCCGGCGCCCCGCCGATGGATGCCGACGACGCCGAGGACGCCGCCGCCCTGCAGGCGCTGGCCGAGGCCGAAGGCGACCTCGCCCGGGCCGAGGACGCCGGCTATCTGGGGGATCTCGACCTCGACGCCCTGGCGATCTGGGCTGGCGAGCATGGGCTGCGGCTGCTGA
This sequence comes from Albimonas sp., assembly GCF_055129145.1. Classification (NCBI taxonomy): domain Bacteria; kingdom Pseudomonadati; phylum Pseudomonadota; class Alphaproteobacteria; order Rhodobacterales; family Paracoccaceae; genus Albimonas; species Albimonas sp. The sequence goes on from NZ_JBSRTQ010000063.1 coordinate 7,932, forward strand.
TCATGGTGCGCGAGAACGACCATGTGCTGCCCGGAAGGCCGCTGGCGCGGGTGGTGGGCTGGCATGACGGCGACCGGGAGGTGGTCGAAAAGGCGCTGCGCAACCGCATGGCGCTGACCGCGCGCCGCCGCCGCTCGGGCGTCGCGGATTTCGAGGGGGACGCGCTGTCCGAGGTGGCGCTGCGGGCGCTGTCGCCCTCGATCAACGATCCGTTCACCGCGATGGCCTGCATCGACCGCATCGCCGAGGGCTGCGCCCTGCTCGCGCGCACCGGCCCCGCCCGTCGGATGCGGCGGGCGGAGGAGCCGCGCGGCGTGGTGGTGGTCGCGGCGCCCGCCTGCGGGGCGGCCTGGCTGCTGCCGCGGCTGCTGCACCCGATCCTCGACGCCGGCGCCGAAAAGGCGGTGGTGCTGGAATGCGCGGCCCAGGCGCTGTCCGACATCGCCGGCATGGCCTGGCTGGAGGAGGACCGCGCCGCAACCCATCGCCTGCTGGCCCGGGTCGGGCGCGCGGCGGCGGCGCTCCCCGACCCCGACGACCGCGCCCTGGTCGAAGCGGCGCTGGCCGAGTCGCACCGCGCCTGAACCGCCCGTGGGCCGGCGCGTCGGGCCCGCAGGACGCGGATGGGGCGCTATCCCGTCCTGCCGACGGATTCCTCCCCGGATTCGCCTGAAACAGCACTAATGAAATCCTGAACCCGGTCGTAAAAAGTCTTTGATCACTCCCCAGAGCTAAATCCATGCCCGGGAGCCGTGTTTCGGCCGGGCTATGGGGACGACCACATGTTGCGCATGTTGCTGCTGCTCTGGGGAGCGGCTGCGCTGGCGGTTGGCGCGGGGGCGCCGGCGGCCGGACATTCCATCTACGAAACCGACCCGAATGCGAACGCCTGCTGCGGAGGGGAGCATTGTCAGCCCCTGCCGCTGGAATCGGTCGTCTGGGATCAGGAGAAGCTCGGCTGGACCCTGATCTGGCAGGGGGAGACGGTGTTCGTGCCGCGCGAAAGCGCGCTGCTGTCCCCGAACGAGGAATATCATGGCTGCGGCAGCCGCACCCGCGGCCTGTTCGGCGCCGAGGGCCCGCTGCCGCCGCGCGCCGCGGCGGAGCTGCCCCCGTGGAAGATCTGCTTCCTGGCGCCTGAGGAGGCGCTGAACACCGCCTTCGCCGACGACCGGGAGCGGCTGGCCTTCGGGGCCGTGCTCGACGGTCTGATGAGCACCGCCCGGGATCTCAGCCGCCGCGGCGTCGACCTCGGCGGCTTGCTGGGCGGGCTGACGCCGTCGCGCAACGTCGACGTCGGCGGTGGCGGATCGGGCGGCGGCGGATCGGGCGGCGGGGAAGCTCCGCATATCCCCTCCGGCGGCGATGGCGGCCAGAGCAGCGGCGAACCGCCCTCCGTGGTGCCGCTGCCGCCGGCCATCGCCCTGCTGGGCGGCGCGCTGGGCGCGCTGGGCCTGCTGCGCCGCTACCGGCGCGAAAGCTAGGCGCGCGACCGGGGGGCTCGCCTCCGAAGCCCAACATCTGGGGCCCCAAACCAAAAGGCCCGGCCGTTCCCGGCCGGGCCTTTCGTCTGTCTCAGCGGCGCGGGGCGCCGATCACATGGTGCGTTCGACCATCATCTTCTTGATCTCGGCGATCGACTTCGCCGGGTTCAGCCCCTTCGGGCAGGTCTTGGCGCAGTTCATGATGGTGTGGCAGCGGTAGAGGCGGAACGGATCCTCGAGGAAATCCAGACGGTCCTGGGTCGCCTCGTCGCGGCTGTCGATCAGCCAGCGATAGGCGTGCAGCAGGGCGGCGGGGCCCAGGTAGCGGTCGCCGTTCCACCAGTAGCTCGGGCACGAGGTCGAGCAGCAGGCGCACATCACGCATTCATAGAGCCCGTCGAGCTTCTTGCGGTCGTCGATCGACTGCTTCCACTCTTTCTCGGGCGCCGTGGTGTAGGTCTCCAGCCACGGCATGACCGCCGCGTGCTGGGCGTAGAAATGGGTCAGGTCGGGGATCAGATCCTTGACCACCGGCATATGCGGCAGCGGGTAGATCTTCACGTCGCCGGTGACCTCGTCCAGCCCGTAGATGCAGGCCAGCGTGTTGATCCCGTCGATGTTCATCGCGCAGGACCCGCAGATCCCCTCGCGACAGGACCGGCGGAAGGTCAGGGTCGGGTCGATCTCGTTCTTGATCTTGATCAGCGCGTCGAGGATCATCGGACCGCAGGTATCCATGTCGACATGATAGGTGTCGACCCGCGGGTTGGCTCCGTCGTCGGGGTTCCAGCGGTAGATCTTGAAAGCGCGGGTGTTCTTGGCGCCCTCCGGCTTCGGCCAGGTTTTTCCGACCGTCACGCGGGAGTTCTTGGGCAGCGCGAGTTCAACCATGGTTGGCTCCTTCCCGGGTCCGGATCAATACACGCGCGCCTTGGGCGCGATCTTCTTCATGTCGATGCCGCCGGCGTCCTGCTTGGTGAGCGGATCCAGCACCACCTTGCGATAGCCGAGCGTCACGTCGCCGTCGTCCGCGACCCAGGCCAGCGTGTGCTTGCGCCATTCCGTGTCGTCGCGATCCGGGAAATCCTCCCGCGCATGGGCGCCGCGGCTTTCGTGCCGCGCCTCGGCCCCGACCACCGTCGCCAGAGCGTTCGGCATCAGGTTGTCGAGCTCCAGCGTCTCCATCAGGTCGGAGTTCCACACGAGGCTGCGGTCTGTGACCTTCACGTCGGCGAATTCCTTGCGGATGGCCGCCATCTTCTCGCAGCCCTCCTTCAGCGTCTCGCCGGTGCGGAACACCGCGGCGTCCGACTGCATCGCGCGCTGCATGTCGAGCCGCAGTTCGGCGGTCGGCTTGGAGCCGTCGGCGTTGCGCAGGCGGTCGAACCGCTCCATCGATTTCTCGACCGAGGCCTGGTTCAGCGGCGCGTTCGGGGCCTTGGGGTCGACGATGGTCCCGGCCTTGATCGCCGCGGCGCGGCCGAAGACCACGAGGTCGATCAGCGAGTTCGAGCCGAGCCGGTTGGCGCCGTGCACCGAGGCGCAGCCGGCTTCGCCCACCGCCATCAGGCCGGGGACGATCGACTCGACGCCGCCGTCCTGGCGCAGCACTTCGCCGAAGTAGTTCGTGGGGATGCCGCCCATGTTGTAGTGGACCGTCGGCAGAACCGGGATCGGCTCCTTGGTCAGGTCCACGCCGGCGAAGATCCGGGCGGATTCGGAGATGCCGGGCAGGCGCAGGGCCAGCGTCTCGGGCGGCAGGTGATTGAGGTGCAGGTGGATGTGGTCCTTGTTCGGACCCACGCCACGCCCCTCGCGGATCTCGATGGTCATGCAACGGGAGACCACGTCGCGCGACGCCAGATCCTTGTAGGTGGGGGCGTAGCGCTCCATGAAGCGCTCGCCCTCGGAATTGGTCAGGTAGCCGCCCTCGCCGCGGGCGCCCTCGGTGATCAGGCAGCCCGAGCCGTAGATGCCGGTCGGGTGGAACTGCACGAATTCCATGTCCTGCAGGGGCAGGCCGGCGCGGGCCGCCATGCCGGCGCCGTCGCCGGTGCAGGTATGGGCGGAGGTGGCCGAGAAATAGGCCCGGCCGTAGCCGCCGGTGGCCAGCACGACCATCTTGGCGTTGAAGCGATGCAGGGTGCCGTCATCGAGCTTCCAGGCCATCACGCCCTGGCACTGACCGTCCTCGGACATGATCAGGTCGGTGGCGAAATACTCGATGTAGAACTCGGCGTTGTGCTTGAGCGACTGGCCGTAGAGCGTGTGCAGGATGGCATGCCCGGTCCGGTCGGCCGCGGCGCAGGTGCGCTGCACCGGCGGGCCTTCGCCGAATTCGGTGGTGTGGCCGCCGAAGGGACGCTGGTAGATCTTGCCCTCTTCGGTGCGCGAGAAGGGAACGCCGTAGTGCTCCAGCTCGTAGACCGCCTTGGGGGCCTCGCGGGCCAGATACTCCATGGCGTCGGTGTCGCCGAGCCAGTCGGAGCCCTTCACCGTGTCGTACATGTGCCACTGCCAGTTGTCGGGGCCCATGTTGCTGAGCGACGCGGCGATGCCGCCCTGGGCGGCGACGGTGTGCGAGCGGGTCGGGAACACCTTGGTCACGCAGGCGGTCTTGAGCCCCTGCTCGGCCATGCCGAGGGTCGCGCGCAGCCCGGACCCGCCGGCCCCGACCACGACGACGTCGTAGGTGTGATCCACATATTCGTAGGCGGCCATGGCTGTCCTCATGCGTTGGCGCGACCTCAGATCGCGCGGAGCGGGCGGCGCGGAGACGCGCTCAGCCCGCGAAGGCGATCTTGGCGACGGCGAAGACGCCGGTGAGGCCGAACAGGGTGCAGAACGCGATGTTCGCGATCAGCGCTGCGGTGCGCACGGCCTTGTCGTGCACATAGTCCTCGATCACCACCTGAAGGCCGAGCTGCAGGTGGCGGAAGGCGACGGCGATGAAGAGGATCAGGATCACCGCGTTGAACGGGTTGGCGTAGGTGGCCATCACGTCGGCGTGGCTCGCGCCCAGCGACCAGTCCAGCGGCAGGATCGCCAGCAGGAACAGCGGCACCAGGGCGACCGCGGTGATGCGCTGGGTCCAGAAATGGCCGGTCCCGCTTTTCGACGACCCCAGTCCGATGACGCGGCCCTTGTCGGTCTTGAAGCTCATGTCCGGTTCCCCCCTCAGACGATCCAGATCAGGACGGTGAGCAGCGCGGCGACGACCAGGGTCATCTTGCCGGCGAGCTCGGCCTGGTCGACGTCGAACAGAAGCCCGAGGTCCCAGATCAGGTGACGCACGCCGTTGGCGGCGTGAAAGCACATGGCGAACAGCGATCCGAACATCACCAGATTGCCGAGCCACGAGGTCAGCACCCCGTCGGCGGTCTCGAAATAATCGGGGCCGGAGGCCGCCGCCAGCAGCCACCACACCGTCAGGATCGCGCCCACGGCCAGCGCGCAGCCGGAGATCCGGTGCGCGATCGACATGATCGACGTCCATTGCGGGCGGTAGATGCTGAGATGGGGGGACAGGGGGCGTGAGCCCCGGTTCACGTCGGCCATTGCGACCCCTCTCGTTGTTCCGGCGCGGCGGCGCGACGAGTTTCGCGCCAGCCTGGCTGGCCGCCTGCATAGCGCTTCGTAAAGCGCGCGAAAAGCGCTGCAACGTCGCGCTTTGTCGAAAATCACGCCGTGGGGCCGGCGCGTCGCGGGGTGGAAGGCGAGGGATGCGGGGGTTTGTGATCACAGCTTGACGCTTGTGATCACGAAGGCCGTGGCGCGGGGTCGGGCGCCGGAGAATCGCTCCGCCGCAGCGGAGCGTCTTCCGGGTCCGGCCGCGGAGGCAGGACCCGGGGGGAGGGCCTCAGCGGCCCATCAGGCTCGCCCAGTCGGTGTCGAAGGACAGGGTGGCGTTGACCAGCCACTCCCCCTGCGAGTTGTCGTGGAACCGCAGATCGGCCGAGATCGTGTCGGTGATCGGGCGGGACAGGCCCACATTCCAGTCCGAAGCGCCGCCGCCATTGGTGTATTTGCCGATATTGCCCGACAGCTCCAGCTGCCAGAACAGGCCGATGGCGACGCCGGCGGTCAGGTAGTCCGAATCGAGGTCGAAATCGTGGTAATAGGCGCCGCTGATGCCGATGGCGTCGTTCACCTGGTAGCCGAGGCTCAGGTAGCCCTCGCCGCAGCAGTCGCCGCTGTCGGTGTAGACGTAGCGGATATAGCCGATGTCGTAGTCGATGCCGCGGAACGCGTTGCGGTAGCCGCCGTAGAAGTCCATTTCGACTTCGAACTCGCCGAAGTCGACATTGGACCCCCAGAACCCGGCATAGACCGCGCCGAGGCTCTCGGGCAGGGCGTATTCGCCTTCGACATAGGGCTGGAAGGCGGGGCCGTTGTCGGTCTGGCTGATGCCGCGGAACACGTAATCCGTGGTCACGGCGGCGCCGAGCGAGATGGAAACCGGGGACTCCTGCGCCGTCGCGGGGACGGCGGCCAGAAGCGCCAAGGAAAGGGAACAGGTGGCGATCGCGATCTTGCGCATCGAGGTGACTGCCTGAAGAGAGGGCCGGATCCGGCAACGAGCGCCGCATTGCGACGCTGATCCGGCATCGACGCTAGGATCGTGCTGCAGCGCAAACAAGCAGCTATTGCGACGGCCCATCACCAGGGGTTCATAATTGTTGCACATTCGACCCCTTCGCTCAAGAAAGCGGCGCTCTGCCTGCGGTGCAGGCGATCTGAGATCGGTTCGCGAATGGAACCGGGCCCCGACGCGGCGGCGCCAGGGCCCGGGACGACCGCGCGGGAAGGCCCTTCAGAGCGGGATCAGCGCCCAGATGTCGAGGTCGAGCAGCACGTTGGCGCCATATCTGCCACCCTCATCGCGCAGCGGGGCCGGCGTCGGGTCGTTCTTCACCGCCACCAGCCGCAGCCGCAACGCGCCGACGCCCGGCGCCGAGGTTCCGGCCTTGTCGAGGATTTCGGACCAGGCGTAGACGGTGTCCCCCGCGAAGCAGGGATTGGCATGCGCGCCGGCGTTGATCGCCACGATGGTCTGGGCGTTGGCGAGCCCGTTGAACGACAGCGCCCGCGCCAGGCTGATGACGTGGCCGCCATAGATCAGCCGCCGCCCGTCGTCGCGGAACCGGGCGTTGAAATGCACCTTGGCGGTGTTCTGCCAGAGGCGGGTGGCGAGCATGTGCTCGGCCTCTTCGATGGTCGAGCCGTCGACATGATCGATGCGCTCGCCGATCTCGTAATCGCCCCAGCGATGCGGCTCGCCGGCGGCCTCGAAATCGTAGGCGGTGAAATCCAGCCCCTCGGGGATGACCAGATCCGTCGCGGCCACCGTCTCGGCCAGTTTGGGGACCACCGGCGCCGGCGCCGGGGCGCCTTCGTCGCGCTTGCGCACCATCACCCAGCGCACCCATTCCAGCGCCGGCGCGCCATCCGCGGTCACCGCGGTCGAACGCACCCAGACCACGCCGGATTTGCCGTTGGAATTCTGGCGCAGGCCGATGATCTCGGTGGAGGTCGACAGCGTGTCGCCGGGATAAAGCGGCTTGAGAAACCGGCATTCCGCGTAGCCGAGATTGGCCACCGCATTCAGCGAGATGTCGGGCACGGTCTTGCCGAAGGCGACATGGAAGCCGATCAGATCCTCCAGCGGGCTGCGCGCGAGGCCCGAGGCGCGGGCGAAATCGTCCGACGAGGGCAGCGCGAAGCGGGTGGGGTAGAGCGCGGTGTAAAGCGCGCGGTCGCCCTCGGTCAGGGTGCGCGGCGTCGCGTGGCGCAGGGTTTGGCCGACCTCGAAGTCCTCGAAGAAATAGCCGGGATGGGTCTTGGAGGCGGGCATCAGGCGGGGCTCCCTGCGCAAGAAAGTTGCTGTCGCGGCGCACCATAAGCGTGGTCGCGGGGCGCGCAAGCGGTCGCCGCGCCGCGCCGTGCCGCTCGGGGCCGCGCCCCGGGCGACCCGCGACCCGCGCCGCCGCCTAGAAGCGGCTGCGCAGGTTGATGGAGCCGAACAGGGACATGCCGTCCTGGCCCGCATATTCCTCGGTGCGCAGCACCTGGGTGTAGCTCAGCTCCACCCGCCCGATCTGCACCGCGACGCCCGCCTGCAGGTCGGCCACCAAGCGGTTCGGCTCCACCCCGTCGACGCCGCCGAAGGTGTTGCCCTCGATGAAGATGTTGCGCCCGACCAGCCGGCCCTGCGCGCCGGCGAACACGTACCAGGAGAAATCGTCCTCGTTGCGGAAGAAGCCGGGCGAGGCCATCGCCGGACGCACCCGCGGCGGGCCGTAATCGTCCGACAGGTCCTGGCCCAGCCGGGCCAGGCCGCCGATGGCGAGCGAGGTGTCGACGTTGCCCAGCGCCACGGTGACGTTCGGCGCCCAGTCCACCGACAGGTCCAGCACCGGCACCGGCACGTCGGCCGAGAATTTCCATTTGCGCTCATAGAGCAGGCGCACGCCCAGCTCGTCCTCGACCTGACCGTCCCAGCCCATGGGCTTCTGCACGTCGAGGATGTCATGCACGATGGTCTGCGACTGCTCGGCCAGCGAGGACGGGCCGACCATGCCGATCTCGAGCGCCAGAGTGTCGAGCCGGTCGCCGCGGTCGGCCGCGACCCCGGCCCCGAGATAGAGGAACCCGGCATAGGGCCGGTCGGTGCTGGGCGGATTGGTCAGGGATATGTCGGAGGGCGTGTAGATGTTCTGGCCCAGCGTGTAGAATTCGTACCAGTCCGAGGCGTCCGAGAACCAGCCGTAAAGCCCGCTTTTCGTGGCGCGCCCGAAGGCGGTCAGGTTGTTGCGCGGGGTCACGTAGTCGAGCCGCACGCCGTTGGTGTAGTCGCGGTCCTCGTCGCCGAAGATGTCGTTCTCGAAGGTGATCGACCAGGTGCCGCGCGCGTCCGCGTCGGGCCCGACCGAGGCGGGCGCCGCCGGCTCCTCCGTCGGCTCGCCGGCCACCGGAGACGGGGCGGCGGGGGTTTCGGCGGCGGTTTCGGGCATGGTCTGAGCGAACGCGGCCGCCGCGGGGAGGAGGGCTGCGGGGATCATCGCGACGAAGCCTGCCGCGAACCGGCTGGCGCGGCGGCGGGGCGATGCGGCGGGGCGCGGCGAAGGCCGGCGCGGCTTGAGGCGGCTGAGACGCACGTTGAGGGCTCCTGGATCAGGTCGGCGGGCCGATCGGCCAGCGCCGGCGCCCCCTCCGACCCGCCAGCAGATAGCACGGCATGAACCCGAGACAACGCCGAAATCCGCCGATTCGCGCTTGATCGGGGCGCGCCCTAACGTAAAGTTCAAGCTCCGAAAATGATCGGGCGCCGCCTCAAGAGCTGCCCGACGCAGGGAGGAATATTCGATGTCGCTGACCACCCACGCCCGGACTGCGTTCGCAGCCCTGGCCACGCTCGCCTTCGCCGGCGCCGCGATGGCCGCGGACTGCACCCCCTCGAAATGGGGCGCCGACGACGAGATCGGCTCGGCCAACCTCGTCACCCCCGAACAGGTGATGATGGCCACCAAGCTGGTGAAGAAGGGCATGAGCGCGCCGCTCGGCATCACCATCGACCGGAATACCCCGGCCTTCGCGCCGCGCTCGCTGTCCATGCAGGTGGTCCAGCCCGGCCAGGTCGGCGGGACCGATCCGCTCGGCTATGGCGGGGGCGGGGTCTACAATGACGACATCATCCAGATGTGGTTCGGCATCGGCTCCCAGATCGACGGGCTCGGCCATCTGGGCGATCATGGGCGGTTCTACAACTGCAACGACGCCAAGGAGATCTCGCAGATCGGCGGGCTGACCAAGCTCGGCGTGCATAACGTGCCGCCGCTGGTCGGACGCGGCGTGGTCATCGACATGGCCAAGCATTTCGGCAAGCCGTTCCTCGAGGCCGGTCACGCCATCGTCGCCGAGGACGTGAAGGCCGCGATGGCGGAGCAGAACATCGAGGTCCGCAAGGGCGACGTGGTCCTGTTCCACACCGGCTGGACCGATGCCAAGCTGGAGAGCGCGCCGGCTGAATGGGGCGCCGGAGAGCCGGGGATCATGCCCGACGTGGCCGAGATGCTGGCCGAGGCGGACGTGATGGCGGTCGGCGCCGACACCTGGGGCATCGACGTGGTGCCGCAGCCCCAAGGGGCCAAGGTGTTCTATTCCCACGTGGTTCTGCTGCGCGACAACGGCATCTACCTGCTGGAGACGATGAATACCGGCCCGCTGGTCGAAGCCGGCGTGAGCGAGTTCATGTTCGTGCTGGGTCAGGCGCGGGTGCGCGGCTCGGTGCAGATGATCATCAACCCGGTCGCGCTCTGGTGAGACCTGTCTCCCGCCGGCCCATGACGGGCGGGCGGGACGGACATCCGGACACGGGCGGCTTCGGCCGCCCGTTTTCATGTGAGGCGGTGAAACAGCGCCAGCGCGGCGGAACGGGGGGTGGCCAGCGTCTCGATCGCGCGCCGGAGCAGGCGGGGGCCAAGGGGCGCAGGCGAGGCCGCGGTCGGGGCCGGACGCGCGGCGATGCCGTGCAGCGCGAAGCAGAGCCGGGCGCGGGGCATATGCCACGGGTCGGTGACCAGCGTCACCGACCGCACGCCCAGCGCGAGGATCAGCGGGCGGGAGAAACGGGCGTTCTGCTCGGTGTCGCGGGCGCGATCCTCGACCAGCAGCGCCGCGTCGGGGAGGCCGGCGAGGCGGAGCCGGGCGCGCATCGCGGCGGCCTCGCTCCGCGCCGGGCTCCCCGCCGCGCCAGGCGCGCCGCCGGTGACCAGGATGCGGACGTCGCGCCCCGACTCCCGCCCCGACTCACGCGCCTCCCGCCACAACGCCGCCGCGAGGTCCACCCGGCGGCCCAGCGCCGGGCTGGGCCGGCCGTCGGGCAGCAGGGCGGCGCCGAGGACCACGATGATCTCGGGGATCTCCGGCGCCGCCGTCGCGGCCATTCCGGGCGCGCCGGGCCTCAACCCGGGAAGGGCCAGGGGCCGACCAGCCCGTGGATCATCCCGAACGCGATGAACGCGACCAGGGTGATCCCCACCAGAATGACGTCCTTCTTGCGCGGCGCCGGCGCGGGCTTCAGCCAGGCCCCGTCCCGCGCGTTGATGGCGTAGATCGAGACCAGCGCCCAGGCGCCCAGCCCGCCGAACAGCACCACCGAGGCGACGTCGCCGTTGACCAGCAGATGCGCAACCGCCCACACGATCACCGACAGCAGCATCGGGTGCCGCACATAGCGCTTCGCATTGCCCTTGGAATGCGAGGCCCCGAGCAGCGCCACCGCGATCAGCATCATCAGGTTGTTGAGGTGGATGGCCCAGGGAAAGAACCACAGCTCGGAATACTCGGCGCGCCGGTAGCCGATCACCATCAGCGTGATCGCGACGAAGGACACCAATGCGAACAGCCCCTTCCAGGGCCCCTCGCCGATCCGCGCGACCATCGCGTTGCGGGTCGGGCGGGCCAGGGTGGGAAACGAATGCGTGACGGCCCATAGGGCGACGCCGAGAATCAGAAGGGTCATTGGCTAGCTCCCAAGCGGCCAGGAAGGGGTTGGCTTGAATCGGAGCATAAACCATGGCGGGGCCCCCGACACGACCGGCGCGGCGCCGCGGCGCCTCAGACCCCGAGCAGCCGGTCGCGGATCTCGGGGGTCAGCGCGTCGGGCGTTCCGGTCCAGACCGACCGGCCCTTTTCCAGGATCACGCAGCGGTCCATGACCGGCAGCAGCTCGGCCAGGCTCTTGTCGACCACCAGCAGGGACTGGCCTTCGGCCTTCAGCGCCCGGATCGCGGCCCAGATCTCCTGGCGGATGACGGGGGCGAGGCCCTCGGTCGCCTCGTCGAGGATCAGGAGCCGCGGATTGGTCATCAGCGCCCGGCCGATGGCGAGCATCTGCTGCTCGCCGCCCGAAAGAGTTCGGGCGGACTGGCCGGCCCGCTCGGCCAGCCGCGGGAACAGGTTTTCGATCCGCGCGCGGTCCCAGGGGCCGGGGCGGGCGGTGGCCACCAGGTTCTCGGCCACCGTGAGGTTCGGAAAACACCGCCGGCCCTCGGGGGCGAGGCCGAGGCCGAGGCGCGCCGCCCGGTAGGCGGGGGTCCCGGCGAGGTCGCGGCCCATGAAGCGGATGCGCCCGGTCCGATGCGGGGTCAGCCGGCAGATCGAGCGGATGGCGGTGGATTTCCCCATGCCGTTGCGGCCCATCAGGGCCACCGCCTCGCCGGCCGCGACCTGCAGGTCGACGCCGTGCAGGGCCTGCGAGGCGCCGTAGAAGGTCTCGATGTTTTCGACCTCAAGCATCGGCGACGGGGCCCAGCGCGGCCTGGGTCTTCTTCGGCAGTTTTTCCCGGATCAGCGCGTAGGAGGCGCGCACGCGGTGGGTCAGGTCGGCCTCGTCGGCCAGCGCCCACGGGACCAGCGCCCAGCTTCGATGAAAATAGCGGGCGCGTTCGGCGCGGCCGGCCTCGATCAGCATTTCGGCGGTCTCCGCATCGGCGCATTTCACCGCGACGCCCTGATCGAGCGTCCCGATGCAGGCGAACATCTTGCCGCCCACCTTCCACGCCGCGTGCCCGCCGCCCCAGGGGTCGGAGCATTCGGCCCCGGGCAGGGCGGCGCAGATGCGGGCGACGGTTTCGCGGCTCATGCGGTCAGGATCGCGCGGCGCGGGGGGCGGCGCAAGGCGGGGCCCGGCGTCACCGTCGACGCAGCCGGGCGAGATCCACCGCCATCGGTCCGGCGGCGATCAGCGCCAGCACCGCGGCCAGCGGCAGCGCCGCATGCAGCCCGAAGCGCGCGAAGCCCACCGCCCCCAGCGCGCCCGAGATCAGGAAGGTGGCGGTCAGCCCGGCCAGCATCGTGAGCTTTTCCGGATCGGCCCGCACCGGCTCCAGCGGCGCCTCGCCTGCGCGGATCGGGCCGGGCTTGGAGGGGTAGAGCGCCCGGCCGATCTCGATCCCCAGATCGGTCACCAGCCCGGTGACATGCGTGGTCCGGATGCGCGAGCCCGACAACTTGGTGATCACCGCGTTCTGCAACCCCATCACGAAGCACAGCAGCAGGCCCACGGCCGCCACTTCGGCGGCGGAGCGCGCGCCGGTCAGGCCGAACACCACCAGCAGCAGCGATTCCAGCGCGAGGGGCAGGGCGTACAGGCTCTCCAGCCGCCGGCGCCGCGCCCAGTTCACCATCAGACAGCTCACCGTCGCTCCGCCGACGAAGGCCGTCAGCGCCGCGGCCCCGGCCCAGACCAGCGCGAAGCGGCCCAGCGCCAGGTCGTCGGCCATGCCGGACACGATCCCGGTCATGTGCGAGGTGTAATGCCCGATGGCCATGAAGCCGCCGGCATTGGCGGCCCCGGCGACGAAGACCAGCAGCACGGCCAGCTGGCCGTCGGCCGCCGCGTCCCGGTCTCGTCCCGCGATGCGTCGCAGCCAGGGGATCATGGTCCGGCGTCCCGTCTCGATGTCAGGTTGCGCGCCCGCCGGTCGGGGGCGCGGTCAGTCGAAGGTCTCTTCGGGCGAAACGCCCCACAGCGCGGTCTTGGAAAGCCAGCCCTCGACGCCGTCCTTGTAGACCTCGCACCAGTCGCGCCCGCAGGCCTCGACCTTGAGGATCACGCCCGGCGCCGCGCGGGCCACCACCGGCGAGGCGGCGGTGGCCTCGGCGCGCAGTTCGGCCTCGACCGGGGTGACCAGCGCGGTGCGCACGCCGCTCAGCATCGAGTAATGCACCCAGCCGAAGCCGCCCTCCTGGTCGCGGACCCGGCGCCAGTGGCCGTATTCGGCGATCACCTCCAGCGGCATGCCGCGGCGCAGGAACACCCAGTCCACCCGGTGGGTCATGCCGGGGCCGCGGCGCACATTGGCCTGGGTGGCCTTCAGGCTGACATAGCGCGGCAGCGGCAGGCCGGTGACCGGGCCGGCGCCGGGCGCGGGCTCGCCGGCCGGTTCGGGGCCGAGATCGGCGGGCGCGTCGGCCGCCGCCGCCGCCTGCGTCGGCCCGCCCGCCATCAGCGCCAGCGCCAGCATGCATCCGAGCGCCCGCCGCCCGCCGCGTTTGTCCATCGGTTTTCGCTCGCCCGTCATCAGAAGCCTGCTCCGCCTCCTGGCCGCGCCCGGTTCGGCATGGGTCCGCCTCGCCGGATCCCGGTCCAGGCCGCCGCCGGACTCCGTCGGCCCGTCAGGTTGCTCAACCCGTGGACCCCGCGCCGGCTTTTGGTTAAGGCTATCGCATCAGCACGGCCAGGAGAAGCCCGAGACCATGCCCGCAGGTTCCCGTCCCCTCCCCTTCCCCGGCGGCCGTCCGCGCGTCGTCGTCACCCGCAAGCTGCCCGAGGCCGTCGAGGCGCGGATGCGCGAGTTGTTCGAGGTCGACCTCAACATCTCCGACGCGCCGATGAGCCGCGAAGCGCTCGCCGACGCCGTGCGCCGCGCCGACGTGCTGGTGCCCACGCTGGGCGACAAGATCGACGCGGGCCTGATCGGTCAGGCCGGTGCGGACCTGAAGCTGATCGCCAATTACGGCGCCGGCGTCGACCATATCGACGTGGAGACGGCGCGCCGCCGCGGCATCCATGTCTCCAACACGCCGGGCGTGCTGACCGAAGACACCGCCGACATGACCATGGCCCTGATGCTGGCGGTCCCCCGCCGGCTGCGCGAAGGCGCCGCGGTGATCGAGGCCGAGGACGAGGCCGGCTGGAAAGGCTGGTCCCCCACCTTCATGAACGGGCGCCGGATCACCGGCAAGCGGCTCGGCATTCTGGGGATGGGCCGCATCGGCCAGGCGGTGGCGCGGCGCGCCCGGGCCTTCGGGATGCAGATCCACTACCACAACCGCCGCCGGCTGCATGCCGACATCGAGACCGCGCTCGACGCCACCTGGTGGGAGAGCCTCGACCAGATGCTGGCCCGCATGGACATCGTCTCGGTCAACTGCCCGCACACGCCCGCGACCTATCATCTGCTCAACGCCCGCCGGCTGAAGCTGATGAAGCCGACCGCCTATATCGTGAACACCTCCCGCGGCGAGGTGATCGACGAGAACGCCCTGACCCGGATGCTGCGGGCGGGCGAGCTCGCGGGCGCCGGCCTCGACGTGTTCGAGCGGGAGCCGGTGGTGAACCCGCATCTCAAGGGCCTGCCCAACGTGCTGCTGCTGCCCCATATGGGCTCGGCGACCGAGGAGGGGCGGCTGGAGATGGGCGAGAAGGTCATCATCAACATCAAGACCTTCGCCGACGGCCACCGCCCGCCGGACCTGGTGGTGCCCTCGATGCTCTGAAGCGGCCGCGGCGATCCGTCAGGCGACGGAGACGCCGCCCCCGCAGACGGGGCAACCGGGCCGGGGGCGGACCTTGATCGTGCGCGCCTCGGCCCAGAGCGCATCCCAGAGCAGGAGGCGGCCGGACAGCGGCTCGCCCGCGCCGACCAGCAGCTTCACCGTCTCCGCCGCCATCATCGAGCCGATGACGCCGGCCAGCGCGCCCAGCACGCCCGCTTCGGCGCAGGCGGGGACGAGGCCCGGGGCGGGGCGTTCGGGGAAGACGCAGGCGTAGCAGGGGCCGCCTGCGGCGGGGTTCCAGACCGAGAGCTGCCCCTCCCACTGCCCGATGGCGCCGGCGACCAGCGGGATTTTCAATCGCGCGCAGGCGGCGTTGGCGAGGTGGCGGGTGTCGAAATTGTCGGACCCGTCGAGCACCACGGCGTGGCCTGCGAGAATCGCGTCGGCGTTGGCCTCGGTGAGGCGGGCGGCGATGCCGCGCACCTCCACGCCCGGATTGACCGCGGCCAGAGCGTCGCGCGCGCTGTCGGTCTTGGGGCGGCCGACGGCGGCGGTGGCGTGCAGGACCTGGCGCTGGAGGTTCGAGAGCGACACCGCGTCGTCGTCGATCACCGTCAGCCGGCCCACCCCCGCGGCGGCGAGGTAGAGGAGCGCGGGCGAGCCGAGGCCCCCGGCCCCGATCACCGCGACCGAGGCGGCGCGGAGCGCGGCCTGGCCGGGCCCGCCGATCTCGCGCAGCACGATATGGCGGGCGTAGCGATCGAGCTCGTCGTCGGTCAGGGCCATGGGGGTCTCCGGCAAGGGCGGAGGGCCAGAGGTAGACATGCGGGCCCTCGGCGCCAAGGCGGGAAGCCGCGCGTGGGCGGCGCCGCCGCAGCAGGCGCCGCGTCCCGGGCCCGCCTGGCC